>CALILB010000053.1 GCA_938016625.1 uncultured bacterium
CGGCGAGGACGGCACGGCGCATGCCGTGACCGTGGTCCAGGCGGGCCCCTGTCTCGTGGTGCAGAGAAAGACCAAGGACAAGGACGGCTACGAAGCGGTCCAGCTGGGTCTGGTGGAGGAGACTCCTGCCCGCCGTGTCAGCCAGCCGATGGGGGGGCACTTCAAGAAAGCCGGTGTCTCGCCGACCCGCAAGGTGGGTGAGTTCGAGATCGAGGCCGAAGAGGAGCTCAAGGCCGGAGATCAGATCCAGGCCGACATTTTCGATGTCGACGATTATGTCGACGTCATCGGAACCAGCAAGGGTAAGGGCTTCCAGGGTGTCATCAAGCGCTACGGGTTTGGCGGCGGTCGTGCTACCCACGGCTCCATGTTTCACCGTGCACCCGGTTCGGTCGGTCAGTCGGCCTATCCGTCGCGTGTCTTTCCGGGAATGAAGATGCCCGGTCGCATGGGGAACGCGCGGGTGACGGTCAAGAACCTGCGAGTCATCAAGGTCGATGCGGAGCAGAACCTGGTCTATCTCAAGGGAGCGATTCCCGGTCCGAAGAATGGATACGTTGCTCTTCAGCGAGCCAAGCGCGGCTAGAGAGTCAAAGGTCAGAAGCCATGAAAATCGCAGTCAAGAATCTGCAGAACAAGAAGGTCAAAGACATCGATCTGCCGGAGGTCGTCTTCGACTATCCGTACAAGGAGCATCTGATCCATACGGCGGTCCAGGCCTATCTAGCCTCCCAACGGAGCGGTACGCACCACACCAAGCTGCGTTCGGAAGTCTCCGGCTCGGGTCGCAAGCCATGGCGGCAGAAGGGTACGGGACGCGCTCGGATCGGTAGCATCCGTTCGCCGTTGTGGCGTACCGGTGGTGTCACCTTTGGCCCGCGTCCGCGCAGCTATGAGAAGAAGCTGAGCGCGGGTGAGCGACGCGGGGCGCTCAAGTCGGCTCTCACCCAGAAGCTCAAAGACAAGGAGATCCTGGTTGTCGACAAGCTCGAGCTCGAGAGTCACAAGACCGGTGAGCTCGCCAAGTCGCTCGCCAAGCTGGGGGTCGAAGGTAAAGCGCTGCTGGTCGACAAGTACGACAACGAGAACCTGATGCTGGCGGCACGCAACAACCCGCATTTGAAGACCGTCGACGCCCTGGCCGTGAATGTCTACGACATCGTCGATCGACCCCAGATCGTGGTGTCGGTAGAGGCCCTGGGTCGCATCGTGGAGGTGTTGTCCAAATGAGAATCCAGGACGTGATCCGTCGGCCGCTCATCACCGAGAAGTCGACCAGTCAGCGGGACGTGGTCAACACCGTCGCCTTTGCGGTCGACACCCGGGCCAACAAGATCGAGATCAAGCGGGCCGTGGAAGCCCAGTTCAAGGTGAAGGTTGCCGAGGTGCGAGTAGCTCGTTTCCGCGGCAAGATGCGGCGTCAGGGCAGATTCATGGGACGCCAACCGGACTGGAAGAAGGCCTATGTCCGTCTGGCAGAGGGCGAAAAGCCAATCGAGTTCTTCGAAGGGGTGTAGAGGAATATGGCACTCAAGAAGTACAAACCGACCAATCCAGCCAGCCGTGATCGCACGGTGGCGACCTTCGATGAGTTGACCGCCAGCAGCCCGCACAAACCGCTGACGGTCGGCAAGAAGAAAATTGGTGGACGCGGCAACAGCGGTCGTATGACCGTCCGCTTTCGCGGTGGGGGGCACAAGCGTCGCTATCGGGTCGTCGACTACAGACGTGAGAAGCACGGTGTGCCGGCGAAGGTGGCGACGGTGGAATACGACCCCAACCGCTCCGCGCGGATCGCCCTGCTCAACTATGCCGACGGTGAGAAGCGCTACATCCTCTGGCCTCACGGCCTGGGAGTGGGGTCCGAGGTGATCTCGGGTGAGACGGCTCCGATCAACCCGGGCAACGCGTTGCCGCTGCACAAGATCCCGGTGGGCACGATCGTGCACAACATCGAGCTCAAGATCGGCAAGGGCGGCCAATTGGTCCGCAGTGCCGGCGCCGGGGCGCAGTTGATGGCCAAGGAGGGCCAGTATGCCCAGGTGAAGCTCCCCTCGGGTGAGGTACGAAAGGTCCATATCGAGTGCTACGCGACGATCGGTCAAGTGGGCAACTTGGACCACGAGAATATCTCGCTGGGCAAGGCCGGACGAAAGCGCTGGCTGGGAAGACGACCCCACAATCGTGGTGTGACCATGAACCCGGTCGATCACCCGATGGGTGGTGGAGAGGGACGCAGCTCCGGAGGACGGCACCCTTGCACACCGTGGGGGGTTCCGACAAAGGGCTACAAAACCAGGAACAACAAGCGCACCGACGGCATGATCGTTCGCCGGCGCAAGAAGCGGAAATAAGGGCGGGGTAAACCGATGGCTCGATCACTAAAGAAGGGCTTCTTCATCGACTACCACTTGGCTGACAAGTTGGAGGCCATGGAGACGAGTGGCCAAAAGAAGGTCATCAAGACCTGGTCCCGGAGATCCACCATAACGCCCGAGATGGTCGGTCACACCATTGCGGTGCACAACGGTATGAAGTTCATTCCGGTCTATGTCACCGAGAACATGGTGGGTCACAAGCTGGGTGAGTTTGCCATGACCCGAACATTTCGCGGTCACGCCGGAACCAGAGCCGAGAAGATGGGGCGACCCCGGTAGGAATTCGAGAGCTCGAGGAAGAGAAGATCATGGAAGTAACAGCCAGACATCGGTATCTGCAAGCCTCGCCGCAGAAGGTGCGTCTTGTCGCCGATCTGATTCGCGGCAAGAATGTCGAGGAGGCGGCCAACATCCTGCGCCTCAGTCCCAAGGCGGCCGCCGACCCCGTCGGCAAGCTGCTGCAATCGGCTGTGGCCAATGCGGAAAACCGGGACGAGCAGGCCGACATCGACCGTCTCTACATCAAAGAGATCTTTGTCGATGGTGGGCCGACCTTGAAGCGACTCCGCCCGCAGCCGATGGGAAGGGCGTTTCGGATTCTCAAGCGGCAGAGCCATGTGACCATCAAGCTGGATACCCGTAAGGGTGAAACCGAGGAGTAAGGAGAGCTTAGCGTGGGACAGAAAGTACACCCCTACGGATTCCGCCTCGTCTACAACAAGTCGTGGCACTCCCGCTGGTATGCGGAGCAGGACTACTCCCGGCTCCTCCACGAGGATCTCGAGCTGCGGTCGAAGCTCAAGAAGCGTCTGTCACATGCGGGTGTCAGTGAGATTGACATCGAGCGTGCCGCGGACAAGCTGCGGGTCACGATCTTTACCTCGCGGCCTGGGATCATCATCGGTCGCAAGGGAGCCGAGGTCGACAAGCTGCGCGACGATCTCATGAAGATGGTGGGTCGCGAGGTCCACATCAACATCCAGGAGATCCAGCGTCCCGAGCTCGACGCGCAGCTGGTGGCCGAAAACCTGGCCGGTCAGTTGGTCCGGCGCGTGGCCTTCCGCCGAGCGATGAAGAAGTCGATGGAATCGGCCTTTCGTTTTGGCGCCAAGGGCTTCAAGATCATGGTATCGGGTCGCCTTGGCGGTGCCGAGATCGCGCGCACGGAGTGGTATCAGGATGGCAGACTGCCGCTGCACACCCTGAAAGCGGATATCGAGTACGGCTTTGCCGAGGCCAGGACCACTTACGGTGTCGTCGGCTGCAAGGTATGGATCTACAGGGGCGATCTGCTGCGAGAGAAGCGGCGCGCAGTGGTCTGAGTTGAGCGAGGATTTGAACCATGTTGATGCCGAAAAAGATCAAGTTCCGCAAACAGCAGCGAGGTCGCCGTCGCGGGATGGCCAAGGGTGGCGACTACATCGCTTTTGGAGATCACGGTTTGCAGGCGGTCGAAGCAGGCTGGATCACGGCCCGGCAGATCGAGGCCGCACGAATCGCCATTGCCCGCTCGGTCAAACGTGGCGGCAAGATCTGGATTCGCGTCTTCCCCGACAAGCCCATCACCAAGAAGCCCCTGGAGACACGGATGGGCAAGGGCAAGGGAAACCCGGAAGAGTGGGTCGCGGTGGTCAGGCCCGGGCGGGTGCTTTTCGAGCTCGAGGGTGTCGAGACCGATCTGGCACGGGAAGCAATGAAAATGGCGGGCTACAAGTTCGGTATCAAGACACGTTATATCGCTCGTCGCGGCGAGCTTGCTTGAGGTGAGAGATGAAAGCTGCCGACATGAGAGAGCAGACAGTGGAAGAGCTCCAGGACAAAGAGAGGGAGCTGGCGGAGAAGCTTTTTGCCCTGCGACTACAGCAGGTCACAGGGCAATTGGAGAGCCCGGCCAGGATTCGCGGGGTGCGCAAGGACCTTGCACGTGTCCTGACCGTATTGGGTGAAAAAGGCGTCTGAGGGGTTTTAGAGAGAGGCTGAATGATGTCCGAACAATTGACAACAAAACCTCGGGGACAGCGGCAGACCCGCGTCGGCACCGTGGTCGGTAGCAAGATGGACAAGACCATCGTGGTGGCGGTCACCAATTCCGTGGTGCACCGGCTCTATCACCGCCATATGAAGAGAACATCGAAGCTCTATGCCCACGACGAGCAGAACCAGAGCAATCTCGGTGACGAGGTTCAGATTGAATCCTGCCGACCTCTCTCGCGCTCCAAGCGGTGGAGACTGCAGAAGATCCTGAAGCGGGCCGAGGGGAGCTGATCATGATTCAAATGGGAACCGTGCTCGACGTGGCTGACAACTCCGGGGCTCGCAAGATTGCCTGCATCCACCTGCGTGGTGGCTCCAGCGGGCAGTACGGAGGCCTGGGTGATGTCATCACCGCCTCGGTCAAGGAGGCGACACCCGAGGGGACGGTAAAGAAAGGGCAAGTGGTCAGAGCGGTCATCGTGCGTACGCGCAGGTCGCATCGGCGCCGGGACGGCAGCCACATACGCTTCGACACCAACTCGGCCGTGCTGGTCAACGACGCCGGAGAGCCCGTCGGCACCCGTGTTTTTGGACCGGTCGCTCGCGAGCTGCGTGAGAAGCGCTTCATGAAGATCGTTTCTCTGGCGCCCGAGGTGCTGTGATGCAGAAGGTAAAGATCAAGAAGAACGACGAGGTGTTGGTGATTCAGGGCCGGGATCGTGGGGTCAAGGGGAAGGTGCTCAAAGTCTTCCCGGCCGACGGTACGGCCATCGTCGAGCGCATCAACATGGTCAAGAGGCATACGCGGCCGAATCCCTCCAAGCAGATCCAAGGCGGGATCCTGGAGCGCGAGATTCCGATTCGTTTGTCCAACCTCAAGCTGGTCTGCCCCGAGTGCGGACGTCCCTCGCGGGTCGCGCGCAAACGGCTGGAGGACGGCAGCGGTGTCAGGGTGTGCAAGGCCTGTGGCGCTACTTTCAATTGAGAATCTTGGGAAGTTGAGTGATGGCAAAGAAGGAAAAAGCTGAAAAGGCCGACAAGTCCGGCAAGAAGACCGCCAAGACGGCCGCCGCCCCGAAGGGTGGTGGAGAAAAGCACGTGCCGCGGCTGCGTCAACGCTATGCGCAAGATATCGCGCCCAAGATGCGTGAGGAGTTCGGCATCGAGAACGTCATGGCCGTTCCCCGGCTGGAGAAGATT
>CALILB010000054.1 GCA_938016625.1 uncultured bacterium
GGGCTGGTTGGGGTTGACCTCCTGAAAGAAGATCAGATCGGGGTCGAGCTGCTCGATCTCCCGGATCTGAGCCGCCACGCGGGTCTCCTTGTCCGCCGGGTCTTCGCCGGGGAAACGCTTGTTGCTCTCGCCGCTCCGCAGACCGTGCCAGACGTTGTAGGTGAGGACCTTCAGCGTGTCTCCGGTCTCGGCCGCGGCGGCCACGGCCGGACTGCCGGCTCCCGCCAACAGCAACCCGAGCACCAGACCCACCCTCGAAGTCCATCTGCAAGAGATTTGGTATCTCATCAGTTCTCCTTTACTCCACCTGTGCTCAGATCGTCCTGCCGACAAAGAGATAGAACTTGCTGTTACCGGTATCGGCGTAGCCATAGGCCACATAGACGGGTCCGATCTTGGTGTCTATACCCAGAAAGACAGTGCCCGTGTAGATGAGATCGTCGAGGTCGACCTCCTCCCTGGTCTGCCAGGCGTTGCCGGCCTCGAACCAGCCACCGAGGAATCTCTTGTCTCCCCACTGCCGGAAGTAGCCGAGTCGGCCCACCCCGAAGTACTGCCCGAGAATCTGGTTCTCTTCGAAGCCGGAGAGAGAAAAGAAGCCGCCGATGCCGAAGAGATCGTAGATGGGCAGGTCACTCCCCGGGCTCCACCCCCCCTGAAGAGTGGCCAGGATGGTGTTCTTCTTGCTCCAGGTCCACCAGTAGCCGGCGTCCATTTCCAACCGGTGATATTCATCGTCCGCCCCCAGTCTTTCGTCGCTGTAGATACTCAAGCCACGAAAGATGAATCCCCTCCTTGGAAAGTAGGGGTGGTCGAGGCGATCGATGATCACCCGGGTCTCCAGGGCTCCGATATCGTGTTTGCCTTCCGGGCTTGGCTCGTCACCGGGGAGACTCCCGGTCTTGAGCTCCACGTCGGACTTGCCCCTTACCAGTCCGATCCGGGCCTCACCATACTTGCCAAACTGGTAGCCCAGATCGATGGCTCCTTGATAGTCCGTCACGTCGAACTCGGCAACGGACTGCAAATCGCTGAACAGACGATAGGGCCGGGCGCCCCAGGCGAGCCGTGGAGCGATAAACCAGCGGCCCTTGTAGTCGAGCGGCTGATAAAACTCCGAGATGATGCCCCGCCTCCTTCCCAACAGGAGGTCGGTACGCAGCTCGGCACCCCTGGAGTTGAGCCGCGTGTTGGTCATGTTGAGCAGGAACGAGGCATCGAATTCGCCACCGAGATCGGTGGCCAGCTCGAGACCAAAGTGCATGTAGTTGGGACCCCAGGGCTTCTCTTCGGCTTGGATCACCAAGCCAAAGTCGTCACCATCCTCTTGCAGGGTGTAGGACACCTGTTTGAAGTCGCCCAGACCATAGACCAACCGGATGTCCTTCTCGACCGCGTCGATATCGAGCGGGTCTCCCGGTCGCTGCCTGATCTTGTTGCGGATGATCCGCTCGTCGACCCGGCGGTTGCCCTCGATACCGATGAAATCGATGGTCGCGGGCGGCAGCGGCTCCAGGGCTCTCGCCTGCTGATGGCGTTCGAACTCCTCCGGGCTGACCGTCCATTGACGGAGAATCTCCTCCTGCTCCCGCGCTCCCTCGATACCGGTCTGCAGGATCTTCTCGCTGGCTTTGAATTGCAGGGTCCCGTATTGGGCGACCCCCGGCGGTGTGATGACCAGATCGGCCGCGGCCAGTTGGGGCTCCATGTTGCGACGGGTGAGGAAGCGCATGGTCTGTGCATAGACCTGGATCATCGACTCGATCTGACGATCCGACAGGGGCGCCCCGACATCGACGGCAATGACGATGTCGGCCCCCATGTCGCGGACCACATCCACCGGCACGTTGTTGGAGAGCCCGCCGTCCACGAGAAGCCGGCCGTCGAGGGCCACGGGGGTAAACACCGTTGGAATGGCCATGCTGGCGCGCAATGCGGTGGCGAGGTTGCCCTGGTCGAGCACCACCGCGTTGCCGGTGTGGATGTCGGTGGCGACGGCTCGAAAGGGAGTGGGTAGCTCATCGAAATCATGCACGTCGGCCACCGGCAGGGTCAGCGTCTGGAGCATGAAGTAGAGCTTCTGACCGGTCTTGAGACCGGTCGGCCAGACGATGCCGCTTTTCTTGATGCCCAACTCCAGGCCCATCAGGTACCGGCGCTGCTCCTCCTTGCGCCGAAAGGCGAGGTCTTTGCGGGCTGTTTGGTCCTCGAGAGTGTCCGCCCAGTCGATCTCGAGCAGAACCTCCTCCAACTCTTCCGCCGACATTCCCGAGGCATAGAGACCACCGATGATCGCTCCCATGCTGGTGCCGCCGATGTAGTCGATCGGTACGTTGAGCTCTTCGAGCACTCTCAAGACCCCGACGTGGGCCACCCCTTTGGCCCCACCCCCCGCCAGGGCCAGCCCGACCTTGGGCCGCTCCTGGGCCTCTTCGGCTGTCACCGAAGTGGCGACTATCCAGAAAGCAGCCATCAAACAGACGAAAACGTTTCTGAGCTTCACGATTCCTCCCCCGGTGTGTTGCCAGCAGGCGCCCATTCTCCCCGATTCGAGGACCCCAGGCAACGAGGACCGGCGGTCCTGGATCCGGGTCGGCAGTAAGATATTTGCAGCCGGTAGGCCGACTGGGTCCTGGAGCCACAACCAGATGACAAAAATCGTGATCGCCATGGATTCCTTCAAGGGCAGCCTGACTGCGATCGAGGCCTGCGCGGCGGTCGCGCGTGGCATCCTCCGGGTGCGACCCGACGTCGAGATCATCGAGCGGCCCATGGCGGATGGAGGCGAGGGGACCGCCCGGACCTTGCTCGCCGCTGGCGGGGGGGAGTGGGTGGCGGAACTGGTCATGGGGCCGCTCCCGGAGATGAAGATAGAGGCCGGCTACGCCTGGCTTCCGGCAGCCGGGCCAGGCGCATTGGTCGAGATGGCCCAGGCCAGCGGTCTGGCTTTGCTCACCGAGGATCAACTCGATCCCCTCCAGACAACCACCTATGGCACCGGTGAGCTGCTCCGGGCCGCAGCCGGGCGTGGAGCCGAACGGCTCTGGCTGGCGGTCGGCGGCAGCGCCACCGTGGACGGGGGGGTAGGAGCGGCGAGGGCGCTGGGCTGGGTCTTTCGTGGTCGGACGGGCAAGAGCATCGGTCACGGCGGTGGGGACCTGGAACGGATCGAGTCCATCATTCCACCGGCCCAATTCGATCTTCCCCCCGTCGAGGTGCTGTGCGACGTCGACAACCCGCTCTGTGGCGAGCGCGGCGCGGCTGCGGTATTCGGACCGCAAAAAGGGGCCACACCCGAGATGGTGGAGCGGCTCGATAGTGGCCTTGCCCACCTGGCCGATGTGGTGGATCGGGAGCTCGGGCGGGAGATTCGCGATCTGCCCGGCGCCGGAGCCGCCGGTGGTCTCGCGGCCGGTGCGGTGGCCTTTATGAACGCCACCCTGGTCTCGGGCATCGAGGCGGTGCTCGAAGTGAGCAACTTCGCAGAGGACCTCGGGTCAGCCGACTGGGTGGTTACCGGTGAGGGCCGCTTCGACGAGCAGTCGCTCCACGGCAAGGTCGTCTCCGGCATCTCGGATCTGGCGCAACGCAGCGGCATCAGGACAGCGGTTCTCGCCGGCAGTGTCGAGCTGTCGCCCGAGCGTTTCGCACCATTCGGGATCTCGGTCGTGGAGGCCGCCCGCCCGGAGGAGATGCCGCTCGAGACCGCCCTTGCCGAGGCGGGGCCGCTGCTGGCGGATGCCGCCGATCGCTTCGCCCGCGATCACCTGACGAGATCCGAATGAGCTCAGCGGGTGGCCGCGAGCGGGATAAGCTACCCGAACGATGCGCATCGCACTGATTCAACAAAAGGCGACACCAGACAAACAAGACAATCTCCGGCGAGGCCTGGAAGCGCTCGACGAGGCCGCCGGCAATGGCGCCGAGCTTGTCTGCTACGCCGAGCTGGCCTTCGAACCCTTCTATCCACAGCGGCCGGCGGGTACCGATTTCAGGGAGCTCGCCGAGCCGATACCGGGACCGACTTCGGAGGCCTTCACCGCCAAGGCTGCCGAGCACGGTGTCGTAGTGGTGCTCAATCTGTTCGAGCGCGATGGAGAGCTGACCTACGATTCCTCGCCGGTGATAGACGCCGATGGCACGCTTCTCGGCCGCACCCGGATGGTCCACATCACCGACTACCCCTGCTTTCACGAACAGGATTACTACACCCCGGGTGATACCGGCGCGCCGGTCTTCTCCACAAAGGCGGGTCGCATCGGCGTCGCCATCTGCTACGACCGCCACTACCCCGAGTACATGCGGGCGCTGGCACTCGCCGGCGCCCAGCTGGTGATCGTGCCCCAGGCCGGCGCGGTCGACGAATGGCCCGAAGGACTCTACGAAGCCGAGATGCGGGTCGCCGCCTTCCAGAACGGCTACTACACCGCGCTCTGCAATCGGGTAGGCGAAGAGGAGTGTCTGTCCTTTGCCGGCGAGTCGTTTGTCTGTGATCCGGCCGGCCGGGTCGTTGGCCGCGCCCCAACGCTCGAGGACTCCATCCTCTACGCCGATCTCGATCTGGACGAGGTCGACTCCTCCCACGCCCGCCAGCTCTTTCTGCGCGACCGGCGGCCCGAGCTCTACGCCGGGTGGCTGACCGATGAATCCTCGTAGGTTGGGCTAGTTATCGTCGGAGGGCTCGGACCTGTCGTCGGGGTTCGAGGCCAACACCGCTGGTTCCTGCGACCTGACATGCAGATCCCGCTGCGGAAAGGGGATCTCGATCCCCGCCTCCGCCAGCGCCTTGTCGATTGCCAATCGCAACTCGCTGGACACCCGCAGACCCTGGTTGAAATCGACCACCCACGCACGCAGCTCGAAGTCGAGCGAGCTGTCCCCGAACCCCGCAAAGAGCGCCGCCGGCTCGGGGTCGTCGGTCACCTCGGGGTGATCATGGGCCAGGCCGAGCAGGATGTCGATCACGGTTTGAGGTTCGGTGCCGTAGGCAACTCCCACAGGAAGGGTGAGCCGACGGAGGCGGTCGGAGAGCGTCCAGTTGATGAGCTGGCCCGAGAGCAGCTGTCCGTTGGGGATGATGACCTCCGCTCCGGCGAAGGTGCGTATCGTGCTGGAGCGGATACCGATCTGCTGTACTCGGCCCTGAAGAGTGTCGATCTCGATCAGATCGCCGACACCCATCGGCCGCTCGAAGACCAGGATCAGACCCGAGATGAAATTCTTTACCAGATCCTGCAGCCCAAACCCGATCCCCACACCCAGGGCCCCCGCCAGCAGTGCCACATTGCTGAGATCGATACCCGCCGCCCCTAGAGCAAGAAAGAAGCCGACACCGAGGATGCCGTAGTTGATCAGCATCGAAATGGTGGCCAAGACCCCCTTGTCGAGACTCGTGCGTGGATAGATGTCTTTTTTCAGGAGAAAGCGCACAAAACGGGAGATCATCACCGCCGCAAAGATGGTCAAGAAGAAGACAAAGACGTCGCCAAGAGAAATGGAAAGAGATCCACGGGTCCAGTGCCAGTCGAGAACGGATCTGAACCACTCCTTCACCGGCTCGAGGAGCTGGAACGCCGCCAGGGTCCCGAGTATCCACAGATACAAAGCCAGGAGATGGACCAGGGCTATGCCTCGCCGCTGGAAGAGCTCGGTGTGTGAACGGATCGAATTGAAGGTCTGGGCTCGAGGGCTTGCCAAGATCACCATCAACAGCCCGTCCAGAACCAGAGCTCCGACAAAGAACACCAGGGCATAGCGAAAGCTCGCCAGGGTAGCCGAGGTAAGCAGATCGGAAAGACCGACGCGGCCGACCAGATTGGCAAGCAGGGAGACTGCCAGGATGACAGCCGCCAACCGGCTCGCCCAGAAGCCCGCCCGCCACCAGGGACTGTTCTGCTTCTCGGTCCTGGCACCAGTAGCCTGCATCTTCAGAGCGGGAACCAGGATCAACAAGGCGCCTGCCTGGGTCGCCAGCAGCAGCAGACGATGCACAAGACCCACCTCGAAGAACAGAGTGCGGAGCTCGTCCAGCGCCAGCACCAGGATCAGCCCGTAGGCCGCACCCCGCAGCCGGGGGTCCACCATTCCCGGCAGCAGTCGCGCCAAGGGAATGAGGACCAGAAGTGCGTTCAGATCGTAGACAGCCAGCGGCGCATTGGGATAGATAAAGCGGGTGGCCACGAGCGCCAGCAGCAGCGCCGATGCCAGCGAGTGACGGAACAGATAGCTCGCTATCCTCAGCGCCCCGTGGGACAGGGTCCAGTTCCGGCTCCGGCGGCCGAGCGACCACATGAGGGCCCAGAGGAGGACAAAGACGACGAGGTGGAGAGCGATCCTCCCCTTGTAGCGGTCCACAAAGACGGTGACTGCGTCCATGTCCTTGCGCCAACTCTCCGCCGCAGCACCAAACCCGAGAGTGGTACTCCCGGGTTCTAGCAACGATTCCCACAACGGTGCCTCGTCGCGCTCGAAGAGCGATCTGCGACGCTCGGCCAACTCCTCCCCGATGTCGCCGAGAAGCTCGTGGACGGCAGCCGTCTGCCGGGCAAGCTCGGCCTGGAGA
>CALILB010000055.1 GCA_938016625.1 uncultured bacterium
GAAGACTTCCACGGCCAGCTACCGAACGCTACTTGGCGGTGTCGACGGGAAGCGCAAAGGCCTCCCGCACCGGTTTGACTGGTCGGATGAGCCAGTGTGGCCGGCGGGTGCCGTCCGGGGAGGTCTCCAGCGCCGAGCGGGTCTTGGTCAGCCACTGACGAAAGACCTCGCGCGACTTGGCCGTGTCGACCGAGATGTCGCCGTAACGATCGCCCGGGTTTGCCCGCGACACGCGCACGGCCTGGTGCCAGCAATGCATACCCGAGATGGGGTCGGGGTGGACGGGGAAGGTCAGGTTCTGGTGCACCCCCACGTCGGTCCACCAGATTCGATTGGTGTCGGGATCGGCGGAGTCGTAGGGTGCGGCGCCTTTCTCGCGCGCCAGGTTCCAGGAGCTCTGCTCGTGGCTCAATGAGGCGGTCGCCATCATCTGGCGTTGCCCCTGGTCGTGGAGCCTCCACCGCCCCATGTGATGACTGCAGGCCACCACTCCCGGACGTATCCCTTCGGTGACCCAGGCCTTGACCACGAAATAGCCGATCTCGGTGGTGACCCGCACCAGATCGCCGGTGGTCAGCCCCAACGGCTGGGCGTCCCGCGGATGGATCCAGACCGGATTGGTGTGGGCGATCTCGTCCAGCCACTTGGCGTTGGCGCTACGGGTATGGATCTGCACCGGCAGCCGGAAGGTGGAGATCAACACCTTCTGGTCGCCGGCAAGGTTGTCGGGGTGGACGTGACTCTTGATGTAGGTGGGGATGGCGAGCTCCGGCCAGCCCCAACCGGCCAGGGTCGAGGAGTAGAACTCGAGACGGCCGCTTGGGGTGGGAAAACCGCGCAGGATCTTGCCGCCGACCCGCACACCCACCGCGCGGCGGCCCTCGGCATCACCCTCCGGGGCTCCGGTCGGCACCAGATTGACCGGGGGCGGGGCGGGGGTGCGGGTGTAGATCCGTCCGTGTGGACTCTCGGCCACGTCCTCGAGCTCTGTGGCGGAGATCTCCTGCTCGAACAACTGTCCGATGTCGGTACCGACCTCGAAGGCGCCATAGCGGCGCATGTATTCGAGCGGTGTCAGTCCCTCGGCCTGGGCCCGCTCGGGGAGACCCGGTACCGAGTTCTCGAAGATGTAGCCGTAGTACTCGTCCACCGTCAGCCGCTCGCCCGGTTGCTGGCGGGACTCGACAAACGGCCGAATGCCAAGGCTCGCGTCGTGATCGATACGCCAGGAGAGTTCGAGCCAGAACTCGTTCTCCTCCCACACCTCACCCGGGTTGGCCTCGCGGGTATCGGTGATCGTCTCACCCAGGCGCTCGCGGGCGGCGCGCAGAACCGGTTGGCGGAAACCGATCCACTGGCCGTCGTGGGTTTCGTACGAGTGGATGTCGTGACGCTCGGCAGCGTTGCCCATCGGCAGGATGTAATCGGCAAAATAGGCGGTTTCGTTCCAGGTCGGTGTGAGGGCGACGTGCAACCCCACCTTGTTCTCGTCGGTCAACATCTCGATCCAGGAGAAGCCGTCGGGGTTGGTCCATACCGGGTTGTAGACGCGCGAGAAGTAGACGTCCAGCTTGCCCCGACCCTCCTCGACCAGGTGGGGAAGCAGGAACGAGAGCTCGTTCATGGCCAGCGGGAACTCGAGCGGCCAGGTGAGCTCGTTCCAGGACTCCGGGTGTCGGGGAAGATGGATCGGCCGCGGGACGAATTTGTTCCAAGCGTTGGGGTAGAGACCGCCCTCGGTGGCCAGCGCACCCATCAGGGCGTTCAACAGAACAAGGGTGCGGGAGACCTGCCAGCCGCCCTCGTTGCCGGCGGCGGCGCTGCGCCAGTTGTGGGTGGCCAGCCGGGTACCGGCAGTGCCCACGATCTCGGCGACCTGTCGAAGAACATCGGCCTCGACCGCCGATTCCGCAGCGGCGTAGTCGAAGGTGAAGTCTGCATAGGCGGTGGCCAGCACACGTTCGAAGTTCTCGAAGGTCGGCTCCAGACCGCCGTGCTCGGCCTCCATGTACTCCTGCCAGTTCCACCACCGCTGGACGAACTCCCGGTTGTAGAGGTTGTTCTGGATCAAGTAGTTGGCGATGGCCAGGTGGATGGCGGCCTCGGAGCCGGGCTGTGGGGCGAGCCAGAAGTCGGCGTGGGTGGCGGTGTTGGAGAGCCGGGTGTCGAGGACGATGAGCTTGGCTCCTCCGGCCTTGGCTTCGATGATCCGTTGCGCATGAGGATTGAAGTAGTGACCGGTCTCGAGATGGGAGCTGACGAGGAAGATGACCTTGGCGCGGGCATGATCGGGGCTGGGTCGGTCGATACCGGTCCAGAACTGATAACCGGCGCGCGCACCGGACGAGCAGACATTGGTGTGTGAGTTGTGGGAATCACATCCCCAGGCGGCCATCAACCTCTCGGTAAAGCCGTCCTCACCCGGGCGACCCACGTGGTACATGATCTCGCGGTGGCGTCCCTCGACCATGGCGGTCCTGATGCGCTCGGCCAACTCGGTCATGACCTCTTCCCAGTCCACCCTCTCCCATTTGCCCTCGCCCCGCTTGCCGACCCGCTTGAGCGGGTAGAGGATGCGGTCGGGGTCGGTCACCTGGTTGAGGGTGGCGGGGCCCTTGGCGCAGTTGCGGCCGCGGGAACCGGGGTGCTCGGGGTTGCCCTCGAGCTTGCGGATCTGGAGCGATTCCTTGTCGACATAGGCCAGCAGCCCACAGGCCGACTCGCAGTTGAAACAGGTGGTGGGCACCAGCATGTAACGTCGCTCGACCCTCTCTGGCCACGACTTCGAGTCGAGCTCCACCCAG
>CALILB010000056.1 GCA_938016625.1 uncultured bacterium
TGAGCGTGATCGACATTGATCAGCAGCTCGACGGGGTTGCGATAGCGGCTCCAGGACTCGCTGTCGATGGCGGAAAACAGCTGACGCACCTGCGGATTCCAGGTCCACCAGAGGTTGTAGGATAGATCGTAGAGGCGCTCGAGATCGGCAGGCAGCTCGATGTCGGCCCCTTGTAGGCTGGGGATGGGAATCAGGGTCTCAAGACGCGTCACCAAACAACTCTCCTTGTCCAAATCGTCGACAATGCTGTAACGGAGGGTAGCCCGAGTCGCTGTAGATTCGGGCTTGTGAGTCGCACGAGGTTATCATCTCCTCCATGACGAGACGAGAGAGCGGCGTCCTACTCCATCCGACTTCTCTTCCTGGTCGGTTCGGTATCGGAGACCTCGGCCCCCAGGCCAGGCGATTCCTCGACTGGCTCGAAGCCGCCGGTCAGAGTGTATGGCAGGTACTCCCTCTCGGGCCCGTCGGTTATGGCAACTCGCCCTACAACGCCGCCTCCACGTTTGCCGGCAACCCGATGCTGATCTCGCCGGACCGACTGGCCGACGCTTCCCTGCTGCCACCGTCGGCACTGGAAAAGCTGCCGGCACTGCCGGCCGAGCGGGTCGACTATCCGCGGGCGACCGCCGGCAAGAACGATCTGCTGCGGACATCCTGGGAGTACTTTGTGGCCTGGGCGCCGGCGGTGGTCAAGGACGAGCTGCAAGCGTTTTGCGAAGCACCCGAGCAGCTTGTGTGGCTCGAGGATTGGGCCCTTTTTGCAGCCCTCAAAGCGAAGTTCACGGGCCGGCCCTGGCAGCAATGGCCGCGGGAGCTGGCGCTTCGATCGCCCGTGGCGCTGGCGGAGGCTCGTCGGGAGCTCGCCGACGAGATCGCCTACCATCGCTATCTCCAATTTATGTTTTTCCAGCAGTGGGAACAGCTCAGGGCCGACGCCAATCAACGCGGGATCCGGGTTTTTGGCGATCTCCCCTTCTATGTCGCCCTCGACTCGGCCGACGTATGGGCCAATCCGGGGCTGTTCTGTCTGGACGACGAAGCTCAGCCGATCGACGTCGCGGGGGTGCCTCCCGACTATTTCAGTGAGACCGGCCAACTCTGGGGCAACCCCATCTACCGGTGGGACCGTTTGCGGGAAGAGGGCTATAGCTGGTGGATCGACCGCTTCAGGATCAACCTTCGTCTGACCGATCTGCTCCGTATCGATCACTTTCGCGCTTTTGTCGAATACTGGCAGGTACCCGCCGGTGAGCAGACGGCCATCGCCGGCCGGTGGGTCCGGGGGCCCGGACGCCGGCTCCTCGACGCGGTGCGTGAGGCCCTGGGAGAGCTGCCGCTGGTGGTCGAAGATCTGGGAATCATTACCGACGAGGTCAGGGAGTTGCGAGCTGCCCTCGCGCTGCCGGGAATGAAAGTTCTCCAGTTCGGCTTCGACACCGTCGACAGCGAGCATCTGCCCCACCGGATCACCACCGACACGGTCTACTACACCGGCACCCACGACAACGACACCGCCGTCGGGTGGCACGCGGCGATGGACACCGAGCAACGGCAGCGTGTACGGACCTACCTCGGACATTCGGCCTCGACCATCCACCAGGTCATGATCCGCACCGTACTGACCTCGGTGGCCGATCTGGCCGTCATCCCCATGCAGGACATTCTCGGACTGGGTAGCGTCGAGCGGATGAATCGACCCGGAGAGCCTCGCGGCAACTGGGAGTGGAGACTACAGACCGAGCAGCCGAGTGACAGCCACGCCACCTGGCTGAGGGAATTGACCGAGCTTGCCGGGAGACTCCCCTGAGCGCGGCGAGCGGCCCCCTGGGGGCTATCTGGGACGGTAACGGGGTCGGCTTCTCGCTCCTGTCGGAGCATGCCACCGGGGTGGATCTCTGCCTGTTCGCCACGACCGCCGACCACGAGGAGCTCGAGCGTCATCCCCTCGAGCGGGATCGACAGGGCGTCTGGCGGCTCTATCTTCCCGACATCGGCCCCGGTCAACTATATGGCTACAGGGTGCAGGGCCCGTGGAAACCCGAGGCAGGGCACCGCTTCGATCCCGCCAAGCTATTGGTCGATCCCTGTGCCCACGCCTTGAGCGGCGACTACATCGTCGACCCCTCTTTGACCGAACGCTCGCAGGACAGCACACCCTTTGTTCCCAAATCTCTGGTCGTGGATCCTCGTTTCGACTGGCAGGACGACCAACCGCCGGCAACCCCGTGGCGGGAGACGGTGATCTACGAATGCCACGTCCGCGGTATGACCCGTCTCCACCCCGACCTGCCCGAGGAGTTACGAGGCACCTATCTCGGGCTGGTCGAGCCGCCCGTGCTCGACCACCTGTCGAGCCTGGGTGTTACCGCGGTCGAGCTGCTACCGGTTCAGCACTTCGTCTCCGAGCACCATTTGATCGAAAACGGGCTGAGCAACTACTTCGGCTACAACCCCATCGCCTTCTGCGCCCCCCACCCGGCCTACGCCTCGGGAGATGCCGGGCAACAGGTGCAGGAGTTCAAGACCATGGTGCGGGGTCTCCACCGGATCGGCCTCGAGGTGATCCTGGACGTGGTCTTCAACCACACCGCCGAGGGCGATCACCACGGCCCGACCCTCTGCCTCAGGGGTCTCGACAATCTTCTCTACTACCGCCTGCGGGGCGATGACCCCCGGCACTACGAGAACTTCAGCGGTTGCGGCAACACCGTCGATACCGGTGACCCGCGTGTAGCTCGCTGGGTGGTCGGGTGCCTGCGTCACTGGGTCGAAGAGATGCACGTGGATGGTTTTCGCTTCGATCTCGCCGCTACCCTGGGTCGCCACCAGCCCGGCTTCGACACCCACAGCCCTTTTTTCGAGCAACTCGAATCCGATACGGTCCTCTCATCGGTGAAACTGATCGCCGAACCCTGGGACATGGGACCCGCGGG
Source organism: uncultured bacterium (assembly GCA_938016625.1). Classification (GTDB taxonomy): domain Bacteria; phylum Acidobacteriota; class Thermoanaerobaculia; order Multivoradales; family JAHEKO01; genus M0029. The sequence continues at coordinate 2,937 of CALILB010000056.1, forward strand.
ATATCAGCTGGGTCGCTTCCCCCGCGATTGGGCCGAGTGGAACGACCGGTATCGAGACGACGTGCGCTCCTTTTGGCGGGGGGATCGCGGTAGCGCCCGAGCACTGGCGAGACGCATCGAAGGCAGCACCGACATTTTTGACCGAAAGCAACGCCCACCCGAGGAATCGAGCCTCAATCTCGTCGCCTGCCACGACGGCTTCACCCTTCATGACCTGGTGAGCTACGAGCACAAACACAACCTCGCCAACGGCGAGGAGAATCGCGATGGCCACAATCACAACCTGAGCCGCAACTGGGGTGTCGAAGGGCCAACCGAATCGACCGTCATCCTGCGACAAAGGGAGAGGGCAAAGAGGAATCTGCTGGCGACGTTGGCTTTCTCGCGTGGCGTTCCCATGCTGAGTCATGGTGACGAGCTGGGTCGGACCCAACTGGGCAACAACAACGCCTACTGTCAGGACAACGAGCTGACCTGGATCGACTGGAGTCTGGACGACGACAAGGTTCGCCTGCTGGAATTCGTGCGGCGGATCTTTGCTTGGAGGTCTGCTGCCCACTTCTCCGGTACCTGGATCTCGGCCAGCGGTTGGCCGATGACCGACGTCGACTGGAGGCGGGTGGAGCCCGCTCCTTTTGGCCTGCTGCTTGGTGAGGCCCCCGAGCTCTGCTGTCTGCTGTTCAACCCCGCCGACCAAGAACACCTATTCAGCCTGCCACGAACCGGCGAGCCCGGCTGGTGGCGCCAAGTCGTCAACACCGCCCATGACGGCGAGCGACGGCTAGCCGGCCGGTCGATCCGGCTGGAACCAAACTCACTCCTGCTGCTCGAGTGGAAGAGCCGGTAGGAAGCGGAGCTGCCTGGGCTTCTAGTCCGATGGGTCTTTCAAGCGGCGGCGATCGATGCGGAAGCCGGCCTCCTCGGCCATCCGATTCAAGCCCTCGACAATCTCCCACCAGTCGGTGATCGCGGCCGGCAGATCTCGCGGTCGGCGCTCGGTAGCCGAGCTCCAGGCGAGAATCTCGAGGATCCACCGCCAGACCAGCATTTGCTCGAGCGACTCCTTGTGGATCCACTCCTGGTGCTGAACCGAGTGGACACCAATGATGTCCCGTGCCCGTTCACTGGCGAGCAGTGTCTCCATGAGATCGGTGGCGGTGCCTGCCCCGGTCTCGTGTGTCTGCCGACCCCAGCCCTCCGTCAAACCCAAGATCAGCGACGATGCCGTCCGCTTTGCCCCCTCCGGTTCGACATCCGCGGCCATCAGACTCGACACTAGGGCCGCCTCGGCATCGAGCTCCTGATAGGTCACGTTCGAGTCCGCCACGGCCCCCCACTGGTCCCGAACCAGCTCGACGACGATCCAGCCGTAGAGCCCCGGTGCGAGCTCAGGTGTGGAATCCAGAGCGGCCGCCAGGGCGCGACCGGCGGCCTGGATCCGGGGTGTGGCCGAACCGGACAGTCGAGCCGTGAGTAGCGGCAGGGTGGTGAGTGCCAACAGCTGTCGCTCGGCCCGTTCGCGATGTCCCTTGAGTTCGGGGTCGGTTTCGCCGTAGGGAGCTATCTCATTGGCGATCTCGCGCAGCTCACCGGATAGCCCCGTCAACACCTCTTCGAGCCCTTGCGCCTCGGTTTCTCCCGTCGACAGAGAGGCCAGCTCCGCCAGTCGCGGGGAGGTCAACGCTTGGCGAAGATGCAGGCGGATCGGCTCGAGCTCGATCTCCCGCCGGGCCGCCTCCATATCTTGAACGCCACGCCCGCCGAGACGGTCAGCCAGCCGCGCCAGGGTGTGGGCTTCGTTGTCTCGCAGCTCGCGGAAGCCGTGCAGGACACGATACTCGAAGGCGTCGAGGTCGATTTCCAAACCACGCTCGAAAAGAACACGCCCCCTGACCAGATAGTGAAGACCGCTGATGGAGTCGGAGAAATGGACAAAGGATTCCTCGCCGCCGAGACCCAACGCCTCGGCCAGGTTGCGGGTCTGATGTTCCCCGCTGTCCGCGCCGAGGCGGATCCGAAAAGGCACCGAGCTCCGGATGTAGCCGTGAGCATGGGCATAGCGGTTGTTGAAGACCACCACTGCTCGCTCGTCACCACTGGCGTTCGAATACGCGATGACATCCTCGTTGACCTTGTCGTTGTCACCCACGCAGTCGAAGAAGAGGAAGCCGTCTACCCCGGCAAACAGCTCACGCCGTCTGAGCAGGGGCGTGATCTCCCTCTCGTGTCTGGCAACGAGATCGGCGTCCGCCTCCTCTTGTACGTAGGCCCGCCGGTACTCCATGCCGTACTTCTCGGTGAACCCCTCCACCTGACCGTGGGCAAACATCGGTAGACCGGGCAGCGTCGCCATCAACATACAGACACCGAAATAGCGATCTTCGCGACCGAACTGGTCTACGGCAGTGCGCTCGTCGGGATTGCTCATGAAGTTGACATAGCGCTCGAGGATCCGCGGGTCGAAGGCCAAGGTCTCCTTTACCAGCAGCCGGAACTTGGCGTTCTCTTCGTCGCGCAGCATGTTCATGAAAGCGCTGTTGTAGACCCTGTGCATACCCAGGGTGCGTACAAAGTACCCTTCCATCAACCAGAAGGCCTCGGCCAACAGCAGTGTGCCGGGAGCCTCCGCGGCCACCCTGTCCACGACCTCCCGCCAGAACTCCTGCGGCATCTCACGATCGAAGTCCTCGCGCGTCATGGAGTGCCCGGCCCGGGTGGGAATGGCGTCACCACTGCCCAGCTCCGGAAACCAGAGTCTCCGGTAGTGCTTCTTGGCCAGCGTCATGGCCGCATCGAAACGGATGACGGGAAACCGGTGTGCCACCTCGATAATCGTCGAGATGACAGCTTCTCGAACCTCCTCGTGTCGGTAGTCGAGTTGGGCGGTATCGTTCCACGGCATCGAGGTACCATCGTTGCCGTGGTAGACGTAGCGGGACTCGTCCGAGCCGTGGTCGGTTCGCTTGAAGACCACTGACGCGTCGCTGCGATCGTAGTAGTGGTCCTCCAGAGCTATCCCGACCTCTGCCCGGGGTGAAAGATCGGGACCGTTGAAGGTATAGGCCGAGAAAGGTGGCTCCGCCACGCTCAAGAAACGGTTCGGATGGTCGAGCAGCCAGTCGGAGTCGATCCCCATGTGGTTGGGAACCATATCGGCGGCCAGACGGACACCGTGGGCCCAGGCCCTCTGCTGAAGGCTTTGCAGCGCCTCGTCACCACCCAGATCGCCGGCGATGGTGTAGCTCTTGAGCGAATAGGCCGACGCCACCGCTTCGGGATTACCGCAAAGCTCTTTGATCCTCTTCGAGGCCGGGCTTCGCTCCCAGAGACCGATGAGCCAGAGTCCGGTGAAGCCCCTGCGGGAGATGGTCTCGAGGGCGGCGTCGGGAATCTGGTCGAGACTTTGTATCGGCCGCCCATGCTCCCGAGAAAGCTGATCGAGCCAGACATAGGTGTTCTTGGCCAGCAGCACCAGTCGGGGCATCCAACTCTGATCGGGGCTGTAGCGCTCCTCCTGGGCCTCGTCGGCGGGCCCGTAAGAGGGAACCTGGGTCGGGCCCGGTCCGGCACCGACAGCTCGAGGCCATTCTTCCGCCAGCAGAGCGAGCCTCGTCTCCAGACTGCTGGCGTGCTCGCCGAGGAGCTTTCGCCACCGCCCGAGAATGTACTTCAACTGGCCGGCGAGTGAATCAGGAGCGGCGCGGCCAGGGGCCAGCAAGGAGTCGAGCAGGCTCTCCTTCTTGTCATCCAGACCGGGCTGACGGCTGAGAAAGTCGGCCAGCAGCAGAATAAATCGCGAATACCCGGGGGAGCCGACCAGCGAGCCCTCGTGCAGTGTCCGCGCAGCCCAGGCCGCCGCCGGGTTGCCGTTCATCAGCCAGAAGACGATCATCTCGCGCAGAATCGACCGTTGCCAGTTCTCCGCCTCTACCCCACTGCCATCGGCCTCGGCCAGGGCGCCCTCGGGAGTGGCGCGTCCGTCCAGGAATTCGCCGGCAAAGGTACGCAGAAGGTCACCTAGCGCGCGCGACCCGAGTCGACGGTCGAGCACCTCGAGTGCGCGCGGCAACAGCTCTGGCTCCTGCTCGTCGAAATAGTGCACCAGCAGAAGCTGAAAGACCTCTTCCAGAAGGGCCAGCGCCTGCAACTCGGCGGCCGTAGGGAGTGCCTTCTCGATCGTCGTCGGCTCGGCCGCGTCAGCAATGGTCTGGGCCAGCAGTCGTGCCTCACCCGGCATGGCCAGCGTCAGCTTGCCGACTATCGGATGCGAAAAGAGCTTCTCGAGTTGAAGCCGCTGGCGAGCGCTACGAGAGATGAGAAGAGCCAAGGGTCACAGGACCGTGCCAGATGGAATCGTGCATCCTCGCGGCACGACTATGATGCCGCCACGGATGGCATAGTTCTCGTGGTCCGCCTCCTCTACGCCTTCGGCATTGACCAGTTCGACACCGTCACCGATGCGAGTATCGAGATCGATAATTGCTCTGCGGATGGTGCAGTTGCTGCCGATGCCGATGGGGGGCTTCCCCTCTTCCTCCGACAACCACTCGTAGCGGTTGGCACCCATGATCACGCTCTCTTCGATGATCGATCCTTCCCGCACCACTGCTCGAATACCGATGATCGAATCGCTTACCCGGGCCCCGGACAGCACACCGCCCTCGCACACCAGCGACTGATGTACCGTGCAGTCATCGACTTTTGTGCCTGGTAGAAACCGCGGGTGGGTGTAAATGGGTGTAGCCGAGCTGTAGAGATCGAGCGGCGGAACCGGCCGGGCCAACTCGATGTTGGCCTCGTGGAAGGCGGGAATGGTCCCGATGTCCCGCCAGTACCCCGCATAGCCGAAGGCAAAGACACGATGGCTCGGAACCGCCGAGGGGATCACCTCGTGCCCAAAGTCGGCGGCGCTGGTGCCGTCGAGGAGGTCTTGCAGCACCTTGGGCTGAAAGACGTAGATACCCATACTGGCCAGACAATGGTCGGGCAGCGGCTCGAAACCCAGACGAGTCATCGTCTCCGCAGGCACGATCAACCGGTCGATCTCCGCCGGGTCCGTCGGTTTCTCCACGAAGTCGACAATCCGGCCGTCGCTTTCGATCTTCATCAGACCAAAGGCACTTGCCTGGTCGCGGGGCACAGCACTAACCGCCACCGTGAGGTCGGCTTCTTTGTCTCGGTGCCAACCGACAAAGTCACGCATCGACATCAGATAGAGCTGATCGCCCGAGAGGATCAAGACCTCGGACGGCCTCATATACATGAGTCGCGGCAGGTTTTGGCGCACCGCGTCGGCGGTTCCCTGGTACCAGTCGCGATTGGCGACGCTCTGCTCGGCGGCCAGGATGTTGACAAAACCGCCGCTGAAGACATCGAACCGATAGGTCTGCGAGATGTGACGGTGCATGCTGGCGCTGTTGAACTGGGTGAGCACAAAGATGCGATCTATTCCCGCGTGCAGGCTGTTGCTGATCGGAATATCGATCAAACGGAACTTCCCCGCCACCGGCACCGCCGGCTTGGCGCGGAAGCGAGTCAGGGGTGCCAGACGGGAACCCTGGCCACCCCCCAGAATTGCTGTCACCACCTGCTTCATCTAGTCCCCTTGGGAATTGTCGTTCAATTGCCCAGGGCGATCAAGTGGCTGGCCGCTCCACGCAAGGTGGCCTCTTCACTGACGATCAGATCCACCGGCACCGGCTCGAGGTAGGAGCGAAATCGACCCTTGGCCAGAAATCGGGTCCGGAACCGCTCTTCGTCGAAGGCCTCTCCTAGCCGCGGGAGGATGCCGCCGGCCAGATAGACGCCGCCCCGAGCCCCCAGGGTCAACACCAGGTCGCCGGCTACGGCGCCGAGCCAGCCGGCGAAGAGGGTCATGGCTTCGCCGGCAGGACCCTCCGGTTCTCGTCTTGCCTGCGCCGCCACCCCGCCGGGCTCGAGCTCGCGCGCCTCGACACCGGACAGCTGGGAGATCGCCTGGTAGAGCACCACCAGCCCGGGTCCCGACAGCACCCGTTCGGCCGAGACATGACCACAACGACGCTGTAGGAGCTCCACAACCTGCCACTCGCGCTCGGAGGTGGCGGCCAGGTCCCGATGGCCACCCTCGCCGGAGAGCGCCAGCCAGCCTCCCGGCTGCGGAATAAGAGCCGAAACCCCAAGCCCGGTTCCCGGACCGAGAATGGCGAGCGGCGAGCCGGCGCGTGCCTCGCCCTGTTTGAGGCGACGCCGATCCTGGTCACCGAGCGTCGGAATCGACAGGGCTGCGGCGGTGAAGTCGTTGATCACCTCGAGCCGGTCGAGCTCGAGCTGACGGCGGGTCTCCTCCACCGAGAAGCGCCAGACCTGATTGGTCATCTCCACCCGATCGGCATCGATGGGTGCGGCCACGGCAAAGCAGGCCAAGCGTGGACGCTCGCCGAGCTGGAGACCGGAGAGGAAGCTCTCGGCCGCCAGTGCCGGTGACTCGAAGTCGGCACAATCGAAGGTCTGCCGGTCCCCGAGACCATCCGCTGCCGTCGAGAGGGCGAAGCGGACGTGAGTACCCCCGATATCGGCAACGAGAGCGGGAGCGTCCGACTTCGCGGTCACGTCACGATCAGCTCTGACAGGCAGGCTAAAACTTCGCCAACAGCTCGATGAGATCGACGACCCGATTGGAGTAACCCCACTCGTTGTCGTACCAGGAGATCACCTTGACATACCCCTGGCCACAGGAGCTGGTCGAAAGAGCGTCGAAGATCGAGGAATGGGGATTGCCGATGATGTCACTCGACACCAGCGGCACCTCGCTGTACTCCACCACCTTCCGCATCGGTCCCTCGGCGGCCGCCTTGACCGCAAGGTTGACCTCCTCGCAACTCGGGCTCTCACGCAGCCGACAGGCGAGATCGACAATCGAGCCATCGGGCACCGGTACCCGCATGGCCATCCCATCCAGCTTGCCGTCGAGACGGGGTAGAACCTTGCCCACCGCCTTGGCCGCCCCGGTGGTGGTGGGGATGATGTTCTCCGCCGCGGCCCGGCTCCGGCGCAGGTCCTTGTGGGGGACATCGGCCAGACGTTGATCGTTGGTATAGGCATGCACCGTGGTCAGGACACCCTCTTCCAGACCAAAGGCCTCATCCAAAATCTTGGCTATAGGGGCCAGACAGTTGGTCGTGCAGGAGGCGTTGGAGACGATCCTATTCTCGGCCGTGAGCTCTCCGTCGTTGACACCGATGACGATGGTGGCGTCGATCGGCTCTTTGGGTGGCACCGTGAGAATCACTCTCTTGGCACCCGCGGCCAGATGGTTCTCCAAGGGCTCGCGAAAGCGAAACACACCGGTCGCTTCCACTACGATGTCGACACCCATTTTGGCCCAGGGGATATCCGCCGGGTCCCGCTCGGCGGTCATGATCACCTCTTCTCCATCGACGAACATCGAGCCCTCGTCGAAGGTGACCTCTTTGGGCAGCACACCCATCACCGTGTCGAACTTGAGCAGATAGGCCAGCTGCTCGTTGTCGTACAGGTCGTTGACGCCGACGACCTTGATGTCGTCGCGATCGCTCAAGATGCGATAGACGCTGCGACCGATGCGGCCAAAGCCGTTGATCCCGATCTTTACCGGCATCACGCGGCCTCCCTTTCGTCCAACTCCATAAAGCGGCGCATGAGATCGACGACACGGTGCGCATAGCCCCAACCGTTGTCGTACCAGGAGATGGTCTTCGAGACGCGATCGCCCAGCACCATCGTCGCCAAGGAGTCGAAGGTACTCGAGTAGGGACTACGGATGATGTCACTGGAAACGATGGGGTCGTCCTCGTAGTGGAGAATGCCCTCCCAGCTCGCAGCCGCGGCTGTGCGCACCACCTCGTTGACGGCGGTGACGGTCACCGGCTTCTCGTGCCAGCAGACGAGATCGACACACGAACCGTTGGGAACCGGGACATTCATTGCCCGACCCGAGACCTTGCCTTCGAGCTCCGGGATGAGTCCCATGACCACGGCCGGTGCGTTGGTCTCCTGGGGAATGATGTTCTCGGCCGCCGCGCGACCCCGTCGTGGGTCCTTCGACGGCACATCGGCCAGTCGCTGCTGGTTGGTGTAGGCGTGCACCGTCGACAGAAAGGCGCGCTCGATGCCAAAGGCCTGGTGAAGGATCTTGGCGACCGGTGCCGCGCAATGGGCGGTACACGAAGCGTTCGAGACGATCCGGTGCTCCGGACGGAGGTTGGTGTCGTTGACCCCCATGACCACGGTGATATCCGGCGGGTCCTTGGGCGGCGCGCAGAGGATGACCCGCTTGGCCCCGGCGGTCAGATGCGCCTCCATCTGCTCGCGGGTCCGGTTCTGTGCCGTCGCCTCGACCACCACGTCGATTCCCAGCTCTCCCCACGGCACCTGTCCAGGCTCTTCGGCCGACCACATCGGGATCTGGCGCCCGTAGACATAGAGGTGCCCCTCTTCGATGCTCAACTCGTCGGGGAAGGGGCCAAAGATCGTGTCGAAGCGCAGCAGGTACTCGAGCGCCTCGTGATCGGCCGGATCGCTGATGGCGGCGATGTGGATATCGTCGCTCTTGTAGAGAATGCGGAACAGATTGCGGCCGATCCGGCCAAAACCAGCCAGGCCCACTCTGAGCGGCTTCACTATGCCCCTCCTTCACCCAGCTTGGCTCGAGCCGCCGCCAGCCGGGCCACCGGCACGCGGTAGGGCGAGCAGGAGACGTAGTCCAGACCACAGCCTTCGAAGAAGGTGATGGAGCTCGGCTCGCCGCCATGCTCGCCACAAATCCCGATCTTGAGATTCGGACGGCTCTGCCTGCCTCTTTCGCAAGCCAGAGCCACGAGCTGCCCCACTCCTTCGGTGTCGAGCCGGTCGAACGGATCGCACGGCAGGATTCCCGAGTCCACATATTGAGGCAGGAAGTGCGCGGCGTCATCGCGCGAGTACCCGTAGGTCATCTGCGTCAGATCGTTGGTGCCAAACGAGAAGAAGTCGGCATGGTCGGCGATCCGATCGGCAACCAGG
>CALILB010000057.1 GCA_938016625.1 uncultured bacterium
CCATACCGACGCTCGGCCTCCAGCGCCATGGCATCGGCAAAGTACCCGGCCCGGCGAACACCGACCGGCTGTGGTGACACACACAGGGGCTCGGCTCGAGCCGCCTCGGCGCGCTCGGGCTCCAACCAGCCGAGCTCGGCCATCCGACCCAGGACCCAGTTCCGTCTCTCCAGCGCCTTCTCCGGTCGGGTGATCGGTGAATACCCGCCCGGCGAGCGGATCATCCCCGCCAGCAAGGCCGATTCGCAGAGAGTCAGGCGGTGGGGATATCTGCCAAAGTAGGCCCACGCCGCCGCCCCGACCCCCATCAGGTTCACCCCGTGACTCTGGCCCCAGTAGATCTCGTTGAGGTAGGCGGTGAGGATCTCGTCCTTCTCGAATCGCAGGTCGAGCAGTACGGCCAACACCGCTTCACGCGACTTGCGCGCCAGTGTCCGCTCGTGGGTCAGGAATAGGTTCTTGACCAGCTGTTGGGTGAGGGTGCTCCCTCCCTGGCGAATCTCGCCACCACGCAGATTCACCCACGCGGCGCGCAAGATGCCGGTGGCCGAGAGACCCGAATGCTTGTAGAACTTGGCATCTTCCGCTGCCAGAACGGCATTGAGCAGCTCTTCGGGCAGTGCCTCGAGACCGACCGGTCGCCGTTCCTTGCGCTCGGCACCATAGAAGGAAGCCAGCAGCGGCGGCTCGAGCAAGACCCGTTCGACCGGCTTGCCGTGCCAGCGCAGCGCCGAGATCCGCCAGCCGGAGGTCTCCACCTCCAGCTCGCCGCCCCGATCCCAGCCCTCGGGAGTCGGATAGGCCCGGACAAAAGCGCGCAGCCGCCGCGCCACCACTTCGAATTCACCTGGAGACAGGACCCGGTCCCGATTGAGGCTGTAGCCCTGGCTCTCCAGCTCGGCGCGCAGCGCCTTGAGATCGCCTGGTGCGCCGACCGTGAGGACCTGCGACCGGCCATAGAGCCGCGAGGGCTGGATGGCGGTGTGATCGGCAAACTGCTCGGAGAACCGCCAGTAGGGCCACAGCAGCCAGACCGATCCCAACAGAGCTGCCAGTAGACAGATCTGAATCAAGCGGCGCTTGAAGCGACTCTTTTTCTTCTTGCCGCGGCGCCGCTTCTTTCCTCGGACGCGTCTTATCGGAGACATCTGAGACTCTTTTGACGGTGCAACAAACGGGCCACCAGGTGCTATTCTCTCGCACCCCATGATCTCGGTGTCCAATCTCGCCAAATCGTTTGGACCCCAGACCCTTTTCGTCAATGCCGCGTTCCAGATGGTCCCGGGGCAGCGCTACGGTCTGGTGGGAGCCAACGGCTCAGGCAAATCGACCCTGATGCGGATTCTGGCCGGCGAGGAGCCCCCTAGCGACGGCAGCGTCTCGATCCCCAAACGGCTGAAGCTCGGGGTCTTGCGCCAGGATCACTTCATCTACGAGGAGCTACCCATTCTCGAGGTGGTGCTACAGGGCAATCAGGAGCTCTGGCAGGCGATGGTCGAGAAGGAAGAGATCCTGGCGCGAGCCGAAGAGTCGTTCGACGGTGAGCGTTACGCCGAGCTCGAAGACATCATTCTCAAACACGACGGCTACTCGATCGAGTCCCAGGCAGCGGAGATCCTGGAGGGCCTCGGCATCCCCGCCGAGATCCACCGCGATCCGCTCTCCACCCTTTCGGGCGGTTTCAAGCTGCGGGTGCTGCTCGCCCAGGTCCTGGCGGCGGCCCCCGACGTGTTGCTGCTGGACGAGCCCACCAATCACCTCGACATCCTCTCCATTCGTTGGCTCGAAAAGTTTCTCCTCGACTTCCCGGGCATCGTAGTGGTGATCTCCCACGACCACCGCTTCCTCGACAACGTCTGCAGCCAGATTCTGGATGTCGACTATGAAACGGTGACCCTCTACCCCGGCAACTACACCCACTTCGACCAGGCCAAGGCCCGCGAGCACGAACGGATGGGCAAAGAGCTGGAGAAGCGTGAAAAGGAGATCGCTCACCACAAGGCTTTTGTCGAGCGCTTCCGGGCCAAGGCCACCAAGGCGCGACAGGCTCAGAGCAAGCTGCGTCTGATCGAGAAGAAGGCCGAGGGGATTGCTGCCGTACCGGTGACGTCGCGGCGCTATCCAACTTTTCGACTGCAGCAGCGACGCGCCACCGGCAAACAGGTTCTCGCCCTCGAAGGTATATCCAAGGCTTTTGGTGACAACCAGGTTCTCCAGGATGTGACCCTGACCATCCGCCGCGGCGAGCGGCTGGCGATTATCGGGCCCAACGGCATTGGCAAGTCGACCCTGCTCAAGATCGCCGTGGAGAGTCTCGATGCCGACGCCGGCTCGGTCGAGTGGGGCCACGAGACCTACCCGGGCTACTTTGCCCAGGACTACCGCGAGCTACTGCTCAAGGAGCGGCAGACGGTGGAAGAGTTTCTGTGGGCGGTCTGTCCCGCCGAGCCGATCGGCTTTGTCCGCGGCCAGCTGGCGCAGATGTTGTTCTCCAAAGACGAGGTCAAGAAAAGACTGGCCAGCCTCTCGGGCGGTGAGGCCGCACGGCTGCTCTTTGCCAAGCTGGCGGTCGAGCAGCCAAACGTTCTGATCCTCGACGAGCCCACCAACCACTTGGATCTCGAGGCCATCGAGGCGCTGGTGGCCGGGCTCCAGACCTACGACGGCACCCTCGTCTTTGTCTCCCACGACCGCTGGTTCGTCTCCCAGCTGGCCGACCACATCGTCGAGATCACACCAGACGGTCTCCGTTCCTACGAGGGCACCTACGAGGAGTATGTCGACCAGTGTGGCGACGATCATCTCGACGCCGACTCGGTGGCGCTGAAGGTCCGTCGTGAGAAGAGGGCAAAGAAGAAAGCGCGTGCGGTCGGCCAAACCGACTCGGCAGACCGCACCCGGATCAAGCGCATATCCGGCGAGCGGGACAAGCTCACCGCGGAGATCGAGACCGCCGAGAACCGGGTGCACGAGATCAACGAGATATTCTGCGACCCCGCCTACTTCGACCGCACTCCTCCCGCCGAGGTGCGCAAGCTCGAGCAGGAGCAGAAAAGCCTCGCCGCCCGGGTCGAAGAGCTGATGGCCCGTTGGCAGGAGGTGGAAGAGGAGCTTGCCCAGCTCGAAAGCTAGCCGTGTGATAGTCTGCGCCGCAGTTTCAAAAACCTAACGTGTGGCGGTCGGGTACCACCGATCTCGGGGGGTGATCTTCTGGGGTAGGTGTGCGGCCTTTCCGCGACAAGGAGAGGAGAGAGTATGCGTCGTATTCTGTTATTAGCCGTTGTTTCCGTTCTCGCATTTGGCATCCCCCTGTTCGCCGGCTCCGACGAGGAGGTGGCCAAGGAGGTCATCGCCATCACCAAGGCCCAGTGGGCGGCAGAGATTGCCGGCCAGTCCGCCGGCTCGATCATGGAGATCGCCGCCGAGGAGTACACCGAGTTCAACTCCGGCGCCCCCACCCGACTGGATGGCAAGGCTCTCAACATGAAGATAGCCGAGGCCAACCGCGACTCGAGTGGCAAATTCGTGATGGGTGAGATGACCAACGAGAAGGTCCAGGTTTATGGCGACGTCGCCATCCTGACCTACAATTTCATCGGCGCCACGAAGGACAAGGACGGCGTGGTGGAGCCCAACCTGGCCAAGTCGACCCGTGTCTACGCCAAGATGGGTGACACCTGGAAGCTGGTCCACGCCAACTTCGCCCCCGTCGGCGACTGAGCTCACTTCCCTGAGCAGTGCAATCCAGGCCCCCGGAATCCCGGGGGTCTTTTTTTTTCTCCGTGATCGCTCTAGTCTTCGATCTCGAACTGGAAGATTGAATCGGTCTCCGGAGGATTCTCCAGCTCTTCCTCCACATCGAAGTCCTCGTCCTCGAGGCTCAAGACCCAGGTCTTCGAATCATAGATGCTCATCTCGGCCGGGCCGCTGGCCGTCGCCCAGTGGATAAATCCTCGGGTCGGGGTGAAGCTCAGGACCTGCAGTGGCTCGTGCTCGACAAAGGGCCGGGGAGGCCCACCCTCGGACGGCACCGTTTGCCGATAGCCGAGCGGCACAGCGCCGTAGTAGACCCCACCCAGCGGTGTGGGCTCGTCGGCCTCGATCGCCCACAAGACCTCGTCGCCGCCGGCTCTGACCTCGAGGCTCACTAAATCCCTGGGTCCTTGGACCGACAGCAGCGGTCTCTCCTTGGCACAGCCAATTCCGACAACCGCCGCCACGGCACCCATAACAAGAAGAGCTTTCACTCCAAAAAGAAATCTCACCCGCGGCTTCTCCTTAATGTTCTTCGCCTGCAAGATTGTCGTTATCGGACCTTGGCATGCAACCCTCCCGCGGTTTTGGTCAACACCGTCGACACTCTATACCGGCAGCCACGGCTATTGCAGATTGAACTTCACCGTGAGGCTGAGATACACGCTCACCGGTTGGCCCTTCAGGGTGGCGGGCTCGAAGCGCCAGCGCTCGACGGCTGCCACCGCCGACTCGCTGAGACCCAGCGGCAATCCCCTCAGGACCTCGACATCGTTCACCTGGCCCTGCTTGTCGATCACCGCCTGGAGGATCACGACCCCCACGAGACCGGCCCGGCGGGCAAGCTCGGTGTAGAGCGGCTTGGGAGAGAAGATCTTTACCGGTCTGGCGACCTCGCCTCCCACCGGAATCGCTCCATCGGATTCAAAGGGCGGGGGCGCGGACGGAAAGTCGAAGACCAGACCGGCATCGGAGACAACGACTTCGGGCTCGACGCCTTCGGTCCAGATCGGCTCGGGGTCGTCGGGGGTGGGGTCGGGGACAAAGACCCTCCTCTCCCGGCGCTGAGGCCTGACCGGCTCCGGTTGGGGCTCGGGCGGCAGCATGCGTGGTGTCTGGAGAACGAATATCTTGGGCTTCTGGCCCACATCCGCCGAGGCCACCGCCAGATCGGGGAGCTTCAACGACAGCAGGACGGCATGGACGAGCAGGGCCACGATCGCCGCCCGGCGCATCGTTTTGCGGTCCTCGGCTTCCTCCCGGGCAAAGCCCTGGAGCTCGGTTGTGGTTGGGTCTTGCGCCATTTCTCACCTCCCGACCTGTTACCTGCCTGCTGTCCCATTGGACCCGGAAGGTGGCCGCAGAGTTCCGGCAACGACCTTGAGGGTGAAAGAATTGTCCGCTATACACTCTTGTCCTTTACTAACGGACATGCTATTATAGCGGACATGCCCACGCACAACCCCTATGAAACCTACCTTGGCCACCTTCGGCACCTACCTTTCATCGAGAAGACCAAGGTCCTCGAGTTTGCCCCCGCCGGATACCAGTTCCAGCCTGATGCCCTCCTGCTGGTCACGACTCCGCAAGGCGATCATCGCTTTCTGGTAGAAGAGAAGCGGACACATCTGACCTACACCATCGCCGATGGCGTCATTGCGCAAATGGATCGTGAGACTCGGTATCCGTGGATTCTCTTCGCCCCGCATGTTGCACCGCCAATGGCTCGCCACCTCATGGAGAACGGGGTCTTCTTCGTCGATAGAGTCGGAAACTGCCATCTTGCCATCGGCCGCGATCACATCGTACAGATCGAGGGGAGAAAACCCGACAAGACCACCAAAAAAGCCCGCGGCCTAGGTGCTGCTGGGCACCAGGCGCTGTTCGCAATCTTGGCGAAACCTGAGCTCCTCAACGCTCCGGTGCGGGCCTTGGCAGAAGCCGCCGGAATCGGGAAGACAGCTGCAGCTGAGACACTTCATCGCCTTCAGGAGCAGGGTGTAATTGGCCGAGGTCAGCGGGAGCGCCACCTACTTCAGCGCGACCTCGTTCTTGATCGATGGCTTGCGGGCTACGAAAACTTTCTCCGACCGCGTCTGACGGTAGGAACCTTTCGAAGACCGGATCCTGATCCAGCGGCTACAGAAGAGTGGATCGAGCGCAATCTCAACGGCGAAATCAACTGGGCCTGGGGAGGAGGCACCGCAGCCATGCGATTGACGGGCCACTACCGAGGCGAAGGGACCCTCCTTTACCTCGAGGCAGAACCCGTCGATATTCAGGACCGCCTACAAGCCCTTCCGGCAAAGGACGGTCCCCTAACGGTCCTGCGGGCACCGGGACCAATCGCTCTCGAAGGCGCAGCACCCAGAACCACCCACCCGCTGCTGGTCTACACAGACCTCCTCGACGAAGGAGGAGAGCGGGCGCGCGAAGCAGCCAAAGAGATTCACCACCGTTTTCTCGAAAGAGCATGAGCAATTTCACCGATCACCAGATCGAAGCGCTTCGCGCACTCTTTACTCTCTGGCCGAACGAACGCATGACGGTCGTGGGTGCCTCGGCGCTTGCGTGCTACATGGAGATGAAGTGGCGCCGTACGCAGGACCTCGATGTTGCCGTCTTGCTAGCCGTGGAAGATGCCTCGGAGGACCTGGCCAACGTCTCTGGCTGGCAACGCCATCCATCCAAAGAGCATGAGTGGTTGACTCCGGACGACGTCAAGGTCGACATCATTCCCGTGGCTCCCAAACACCTGGCGAGAGGGCGGATCAAATGGCCCAAGACCGACGTCGAGATGTCCCTCGTCGGTTTTCGATTGGCCTTTGATCACAGCGAGCCGACATCAATCGCTCCCGATGTCATGGTCCACGTAGCACCTGTCCCCGTAATCACCGTTCTCAAGATGGCCGCTTATCTGGATCGACCCAGCGAAAGGCAGAGGGATCTGGAGGATCTCGCCTACATCCTCGAGGAATACCTTCAACATGACGCAGACGACCGCTACTCGAAAGACATCTTCGAACTAGGTCTGACCTATGAAGAGACGAGCTCATATGTGTTGGGCAAGAAGGTGGGAGCGCTGATCAACCAGACTGAAAAGGACTTGGTACTTGCCTTTCTGGCGAAGCTCCAAGATGAAGGGGAGCCGCTTTCCACCCAAGCTCGCATGGCTAGTCTCGGACCTCCAGGATGGCACCGTGATCCCGACCAGCTCCTGCAAAGGATCGCTGCGTTCAAGCTTGGAGTCGACAACCAGAGTCGCTAATGGAATCTCCAGGCGTGTCCCGGAGTCCGACAGGACCACCGGGTGGCTCTGTCGATCGATCTAGAAAAGACCGCCGGTGCGGATGCCGGCACCAAAGGCGACGAAGAGGACCGAGATCAGGGTCACGGCCAGGATGTGGAGGGCGAGGCT
>CALILB010000058.1 GCA_938016625.1 uncultured bacterium
GGTGACCGTCGCCCCGATCGACAGTCTGTCTCCGTCTAAACGGATCGACTCGAGCTCGTCAATCCCGGTCAGAGAGACGATGTCCTCATGACGTCGCTTGCCCTGCTTGAGCGCGACGAGCAGATCGGTGCCACCCGCCAGGAGTGCCGCGTCTCGACAGCTCGCGAGCAGTTTGCAGGCCTCCTCCACTGTCTCGGGTGCGTGATACCGGAAATCGGGGATATACATGGTCACTTCCCCCCACAAATACCGAGTCCTCACAGGATAAGGCAATGGACGAACGAGCGACCCACCCGCTTGGGTGGCTCGCCCGACCCACCCCTCCGCGCGGTGCCCATCTCCGGAGCGCTGATAGGGTGATAGCTGCTCCCGGCAATGAATCGACAGCGAGGACAGAGATGGAACTGGGTCTAGAAGGAAAGAACGCCATCGTCACAGGCGGCAGTCTTGGCATCGGTGCGGCCATCACCCTCACCTTGGCGAGGGAGGGCTGCAACGTGGCCATCAATTACCGCCGGCACGACACCGAGGCCAAGGAGATCGCGGGCCAGATCGAGGCGATGGGTCGTCGAGGGCTGGCGATCAAGGCCGATGTCCAGAACTACGCGGACGCCGAGAGGATGGTCCAGACCGTGCTCGAAGAGCTCGGCGGCCTCGACATCATGATCTGCAACGCCGGCATCAATTGGGACGGTGTGATCTGGAAGATGACCGAGGAGCAGTGGGACACGGTCATCAATGTGAATCTCAAAGGCTACTTCAACTACAACAAGACAGCCGCACTGGTCTTCAAGGATCAGAAGAGCGGCAAGATCGTCAACATCTCATCGATCAACGGCATGCGGGGCAAGTTTGCCCAGACCAACTACGCTGCCTCCAAGGGGGGTGAGATAGCGCTGACCAAATCCCTGGCCCGCGAGCTCGGCAAGTTCAACGTCAACGTCAATGCCGTAGCCCCCGGCATGGTCATGACCGAGATGGCCGAGAACATTCCACCCGAGTTCCTCACCAAGGCGATGGACGAAACCGCCCTCGGCCGTTTTGCCACGCCCGAGGAATGCGCCGACCTGGTGGCTTTCCTCTGCTCGGACCGGTCCCGCCATATCACGGGCGAGGTGATCAAGATCGACGGCGGGCAGTACATGTAGAAGGCGGGGACGACGGCATGAAGAGAGTGGGCATCATCGGGATCGGACACGGCGTCTTTGGCCGGCGCAGCGACGCCACGGTGCAGGAGCTCGCCTTCGAGGCTTTTCGGGCCGCGTTGGATGACGCGGGCATCGAGCGGCACCTCATCGACGCCTCGGTCATCGGCTCGGTCCCCGAGTACCACAAACAACGGTCGTTGGCCGGCGTGGTCCAGGAGTACCTGGGACTGGTTCCCAAACCCACCTGGCTGACCGAGGTGGCCTGTGCCTCGGGAAGCGCCGCCATGCGGACTGGATGGATGGCCATCCGGGCCGGTCTTCACCAGGTGGTGGCCATCATCGGTTGCCAGAAGATGACTGAGCTTTCGACCGCCGAGATTCTTGCGCTGATGGGCCGGGTCGGCGAGGTGCAGTGGGAGTCGGGCTTTGGCACCACCTTCCCGGGTTACTACGCGATGTTTGCCAAGCGGCACATGCACGAGTACGGCACCACCCGTGAGCAAATCCTCGAGGTGGCCGTCAAGAACCACTTCTACGGCGCCAAGAATCCCAACGCGCTGTTTAGAAAGGAGATCACCACGGAGAAGGCCATGGCCTCCGAAGAGGTGGCGACCCCCTTTCAGGTCTACGACTGCTGCGCCAACGCCGACGGTGCCGCCTGTGTCATCCTGGCCGCAGAAGACAAGGCGAAGGAGATCTCGGCAAAGCCGGTCTGGCTGGACGGCGTGGCCGCCGCCACGGCGAGCATGTCGGTCCTGCGGAGACCCCACCTGGTCGGGCTTCCGAGTGCCGAGTACGCTGCCGCCGAGGCCTACGCGATGGCCGGGGTCGGACCCACCGATGTCAAAGTGGCGCAGGTACACGATTGCTTTACCATTGCCGAGATCATGGCCTACGAGGACCTGGGCTTCTGCGAGAAGGGCGAGGGTGGTCCCTTTGTCGCCGACCGGCAGACCTACATCGGCGGCCAGGTGGCCGTCAACGTGGATGGGGGCCTCAAGGCCAAGGGTCACCCGATCGGCGCCACCGGGGTCTCCATGACCTACGAGATCGCCAAGCAGCTGCGCGGCGAGGCCGGGGAGCGTCAGGTACCCGACGCCGACGTCGGCCTCACCCACAACGTCGGTGGCATCGGACAGTACTGCTTTGTCCAGGTGCTGAAGAGGGACTGAGTCATGTTCAAGTGGTTTGGCAAGGTCAACTACACGCCCTACACCAAGGTCTCCGACTTTGCCCAACATCTGAGAGACGGTCGACTCATGGGCTCACGCTGCAATAGCTGCGGAGCTACCTCGTTCCCACCCCGGGCCGACTGCGAGGAGTGTCTGAGCGGGGACTTCGAGTTCTTCGAAGTCAGCGGACGAGCCAAGCTCCATACCTTCACCAAGATAGTGGCCGCCCCGACCGGTTTCGAGGATGTCGCCCCCTATCTGGTGGGTGTCGTCGATCTCGAGGAGGGAGGCCGGGCTCTGGCCTGGTTTGGCGACAGCATCGCCGAGGACGAGGTCGAGATCGGAATGGAGCTGCAGGTGGTTCCCCGCATCTTCGAAGAGTCGGAGGAGATCAAGGTCTACTACAGCCTGGAGCCACCCGGAACCACCTGGTCGAAGACCGAGCTCTCATGAGCTCGAGCGGCACCTCGCCGCGGCGCTATTCGCTCAGAAAGGTATCGATAGCGGACAGGGCGTCGTTCAGCGTCCGACGGTCGTAGACCACCAGACTGCCCAAACCGGGTAGCCAGTGGAGCTCCTCGAGCCCGGCGACATTCAGGTAATGGGCAGTGCCCTCGAGCCTGACGAACCTCTTGGGCTGGGTCATCTGCCCATAGTGCTCGTCCAAATACCTCTTGCTGGGCTCGCTCTCCAGCTCTCCATCGATCAACAAGATCGGCTGATGGTGATCCCCTTTGAAATAGTCCAGGACCGCCGCCAGAAACGTGGCTTCATGGATCTTCAGAAATATGTCCAGCGGGAGCTGTTCTTCCAAGCCCCGGACCTTTGAGAAGCGCTCTCGAAATTCCTCCTGTGACCGAGGGGAGAAATCTTTGAGTCGTTTCCCCGGCCCGATCACCGCCAGCCTCTTGATTCTCGGTTCTTTCTCGCTCGCCGTGATGGCCCAGGTGCCGCCTAGAGAATGTCCGACGACAAACAACCGCTCGTCGTCCACCCTGTCGAGAGACTCCAGAAGCGTAAGCGCCGCAGAAATGTCCTCCGTCGAATCCCAGGCCTCGACCGAGTCCACATCGGCCGGGGTCTGCGAATCGCCAAAACCACGCAGATTGACAGCCAGCACGAGATATCCCTTGTCTGCAAGCTCTTCAGCAAGGAGCGGGTAGAGCGAGAGTCGCCGACCCCACCGGGTGCTCCCATGCAGCAGCAATATCGCCGGGTGTGGTCGAGACGATCCCGATGGCTCGTACAGATCCCCGGCGAGGGTCAGATCTCCCGCCCGGATCGTTACGCCCTCTCCCGCAGGGAGGTAGCCGAGACGCTTATCCAGCAGGGATCCGTGAACAAGAACCCTCTCGATACGGCTCGTGACGGACCATGGCAGAACCGACCGCAGAAGAAACACACAACCTACCGCCAGCACAGCAAGCAAGCCGACCAGCACGAACCGACGTAGCCGTCTCTCGGGCATGACTCTTCACACGGTGATAACTACTTTTCCCCGCGCGTGACCTGCTTCCATGTACCGGATGGCCGCGGGGACCTCGCTGAGCGGGTAGGTCTTGTCGATGACCGGCGTGAGCTTGCCGGCTTCGATCTGTTCCTTCAGAAACTGTAGGTCCTCCTTCTTTCCCTTCGCTACGAACCCCCGCAGGCTCTGGCCCACGAACGGTGACAACAGGAGCGCCCGGAGCAGGCGATCGACGCCACCAAGCCAGCGACTCCCCTCTTCCCCGCCGACGATGACCAGAGTCCCTCGGGGAGCGAGGGCGCGCCGGAGAATCGACAGCGAGCGATTCCCGCCGATGTCGAGAATGAGGTCATAGCGTCGACTCGTCTGTGTGATCCCCTCACGCTTGTAGTCGATCACGTGGTCCGCGCCGAGGGAGCTCACCAGGTCCACCTTCGTAGTGCTGCACACACCGGTCACTTCCGCTCCAAACGCTTTGGCGAGCTGCACCGCAAAGGTGCCCACGCCTCCCGAGGCACCGATGATCAGCACCGCCTGGTCAGCCTGGATCTTCCCGTGGTCGCGAAGACCCTGGAGGGCGGTAAGGGCGGAGACGGGTACGGCGGCCGCCTGCTCGAAGCCGAGGCCGGCCGGTTTGGGCACGAGCTTGGCTTCCCCGGCGCAGGCGAACTCGGCGAAGGCACCATGGCAGAGACCGAAGACTTCGTCACCTACCTCGAACTGGGTGACGTTCTTGCCGACCACCTCCACTCGCCCCGCGACATCATTGCCGAGAACGGGAGTCTTGGGCCTTCGCAACCCGTAACCCATGATGCGAATCAGATACGGCAGACCCGCCATCATGTGCCAGACGCCACGATCCACGCCGGCCGCGTGAACGCGAAGGAGCACCTCGTCGTCCCCGACTTCGGGCCTATCGATATCCCTCAGCTCAAGGACATCCGCCGAGCCATATCGGTCTTGGACGATCGCCTTCATGGTGTTCTCCCGGAGGGATCGTCAATCGATCACCTGCGATTTGAAGATACGCAACTCGTAGCTGCAGAAGCCGCCGACACCAGGCCCGGTCGAGCGAAGGAAATAGAAGGTGCGACCGTCTGCGGAGAGCGAGCCGGCACCCTCGTGATGGTCGCCGTCATACCAGGTGAGCGCTGGGAAGATGCCGATATCGACAAAGCCGCGCAGAGACGGCCTGGCCTGGTGCACCGTAAGTCCTCCTCCCCTCGTCGTGGTGAAAAGGAGATTTCCCTGGGCCGTGAACATCGGTTGGTAGTCGAGGCCGTCCTTCCGGTTGAGACGTGAGCGCCGCAGGCGTCCCCAGGCCCGGTCGTCTATCGTCTTCCACCGGCGCGCGCACCAGAGCTCGAAAGCGCCGTCTCCCGGTGTGGCGTTGAACGCCTCGTTTGTCGCCCGGGAGACGCAGAGACGTCTGTTGTCGGGTGAGATGGTCGGCGTGTCCACACGCACGCCGCGGGCATTGATGGTCCCCGGCAATCGGATCGCATCCCCCCAGCCGATGACCTGCCCCTCCCCATCGCGCTCGAGGTGCGCTACCCAGATCTTGACCGTTGGCGCCAGAAGACCCTGCCGGTTCAGCTCGAGCTCCTCGCGCGAGAAATACAGCGATTCCCCATCGAAACTACGCACCGCAGCCGCCTCACTGCCCATGACGCGACAGCCTTGGTAATGAGAACAGGGCAGCGTGACATCGTCGCACTCGTCGGGTTCAAAGACGTCCGGGGTCTCCGCGTTGCATCCACACACTATCGACTGGTGGAGGCAGGGCAGATCCAGGGAGCCGGAAAAGCGCTCACTTGGGGCGGGCTCGAAGGCTATCGGCTGTTGCCAACTCCCCGACAGCCACGCAGCGAAGTAGATGTCGAAGTTGTCTCCATGGCTGCCAACCCCCACCGGTCCGATCTCGTCACAGGCAAGGATTGGAAACAACTGGTGGTCACCGTTCCAGTACACAAACCAGAGCCCGTCCCCGGTAGGGTCGATGGCCGGCATATCGGTCCAGCCGCCATCGACATTGACCGGGTACGGCAGCTGTTCCGGCTCGCTCCA
>CALILB010000059.1 GCA_938016625.1 uncultured bacterium
CGCAAAGATCCGCGCCGCCAAGGCACAGGTGCCGGCAAAGACCGCCCCCGACTCGAGGCTCGGGTCCTGGTAGTAGCGGAGATTGCCGTCGACGCTGGGTGGAGAGTCTGCGGCAAAACCGGGCACGTGCATCTGTGACAGCACCGCGCCGCTCGGCAGCTGCATCCGGAGCAGCCAGTCGAGCTCCCATTTGATCTCGTCGAGGAGGTCGGGGATACCGTTGCCCGACTCGGGAATCGCCAGATCACCATCCAGAAAGACACCCGGGTTGTCCTCGAAGGCCCGCAGCATGAAGAGCACGGCCGTCGATACCGCGCTCCATACATACTTGTTGAAGTCACCGGCATCGTGCCAGCCACCGGTGAGGTCGAGACTCCCATGATCTTCATGCCCGGACGCCGGACCGGTGGTCACGTCATCCATGTGGCACGCGACGCTATCCGCCCAGACGCCCGCCAGGGCAGCCACCTTTGGTGTGTTGCAGCGTTGGAGATAGAACGTCTCGAGCGCCTTGTGCACTACCGCGTTGTAGACGTCGTCTCGGATGTCGAAATCGTAGGAGGTGGTATCCAGGGTGGAACTGTACAGACGGTAGGAGCCCGGAGTGTCGAAGGCGGAGAAGTCCACCCACCAGACGTGGTCACCCGACGGGGCTCCATCCGACCCCCGATCGGTGATCACACCCCCATCGGCAGGAACTCGGAACACCGTCACGTCCGCTGTGTCCCAAACCTCCACCGTTGGCCCGGGGTCGACGGTGAAGATCGCCACCTTGGTGTCTGCCGATCGATAGCCAAAGTGATCGAGCTTTATGGCCTGTGACACGGGTGCCGACCACAGCTCCGACACCTGAAACAGGGCAAAACAGAAAAGCGCGATCCGCTTTGTAGCCATTGGAATCAGGCTAGCAGCCGGGCCACCCGTGGGCTGCGAAACCGGTCACCCTGAACACCTTGCTACTCGAATCGGGATAAAATGGCGCCTTCCAGCCTGCTGAATCACTTCGACCCGGAGGGAAGCGAGTGACAGAGAAGGGTGCTCAGACCGCGCGGCCGATTCGCTACGGCCCCTACCCCGAGATCACCTGGCCGGCCATCCTGGTGGGCTATTTCCTCGGCATGCTCATTGCCATATCGATTGGCTACGCCGCTCTCATTCTCGGGTTCAGTATCGAGGGGTCCGAGCTCGCGGCCATTCTCGGCTTCGGCATCCTGCGGGGCTTGATGCGCCGCACCAGCATCATCGAGAACAACATCAACCAGACTATAGCCAGCGCCGTCAACGGCGCCTCATCCGGAATGATGTTCTCGGTGCCGGCCATCTTCATCCTCGGCTACACCGACTTCAACGTCCCGCTGATGGTCATCGCCTGTGTCGCTGGTGGGGTCTTGGGTGTGGCCTTCATCATCCCGCTGCGCAAGCAGATGATCGACTACAACCGCCTGGCCTATCCGGGGGGCATCGCGGTGGCCACCATCCTCAAATCTCCGGGGGCCGGGGTGAAGAAGGCCTTGCTGCTGCTGGGTGGGGCGGCGGTGAGCGCCGGTGTCCACCTGGTGAGCCAACTCACCCATGTCGAGAACCTCGCCCTGGGCCAATACATCGGCATGCCCGACTACATGAACGGCGTCTGGTATGTGTCGCTGCTGACCATCGGTGCCGCCTACATCGCCGGCCGCGGTGGGGTCTACTTCGTCGTCGGCGGCTACATCTGCTACTGGCTCCTGGCGCCGATGCTCGCGGCTCAGGGAATGCTCCCCGAGGCCGCGACCCTCGCCGAGGCCGGAGCCTCGATGCCCAACTATCTGCGGCTGACCCTCTTCCGCCCACTGGGGATCGGCATGCTCATCGGTGGCGCCCTGACCGGCATCCTGCTGGCCTTCCCGCTGGTGGTCAGTGCCATCCGCAGCATGCACACCGCCTCCAAGATGAAGGGTGACCTGTCGCGGGACGAGATGCCGATCCGGCTTCTCTACATGGCCGTGGCTGCCGCCTTTGTGGTCCTGCTGGTAACCGCCATCCTCTCCACCCCCGAGATCACCTTGGTGCGGGGAGGTCTGATGGCACTCTTGGGCACGCTCTGGATCTGGATGGCCGGGGTGGTGCTTTCCGAGTGTATCGGCCGCACCAACTGGTCACCGCTGTCGGGGATGACGCTCATCGGTATCACCATCCTGCTGCTGGTGGCGAGCGGCATGACCGATCGCGCCACTGTCGTCTCTTCGATCATCGTCGGAGCCGCCATGTGTGTGGCCATGTCTCAGGCCACCGATCTGATGATGGATTTGAAGACCGGCTATCTGGTCGGGGCGATCCCCCGCAAACAGCAGATCGCCCAGTTCCTGGGCACTTGGCTCGGCCCCCTGGTCATCATGGTCCTGATCCTGATCCTCCACAAAGCGTACGTGCTGGGATCGGAGCGGTTGCCGGCGCCCCAGGGTCAGGCCCTGGCCAGCATGATCCAGGGCATCCTGGGTGGCGACGTCCCGGTGCAGAAATACATCGCGGGGGCCGGCATGGGGGCGATCTTGAGCGCCAGCGGCATCGGCGGGCTGGGGATCCTGGTCGGCCTGGGCTTCTATTTGCCCTTCAACATCGTGCTGACCTACACCATAGGTACGGTCCTCAGGGTGCTCACCGATAAGCGACCCGGGAGGCGCTTCAGCGAAGAGGTCGGCATACCGGTTGCCGCCGGGCTCATCGTCGGTGAAGCCCTCGTGGGCGTGGGATTTGCCCTCTCCATGGTCTTTGGTGCCGTCGGCGCCGGCTAGTGCCGGCGATAGGAGATCGAAGGATGAGATCGATTGGACTTCTGCTGATCTGGGGCGGTTTTCTCGCCGGCGCCTACTTCTCGGTATTGGACACCGAGGCCGTCCCCTGGCACCTGGTCGGGCCCTGTCTAGTGGTAGGGCTCATCGGGGTGGTGCTGGTGCAGTTGGAC
This sequence comes from uncultured bacterium, assembly GCA_938016625.1. Classification (GTDB taxonomy): domain Bacteria; phylum Acidobacteriota; class Thermoanaerobaculia; order Multivoradales; family JAHEKO01; genus M0029. Next base: position 2,942 of record CALILB010000059.1, read on the forward strand.
GCGCGCAGCAAACGGAGCGCCACCGATGAGGTGCAGGCCAATCTCGGCAAGCTGGAGGGAAGCCTCGACCGCATCGTCGAGAAAGCAGCGCGTCTCGACACGGCCAAGGAGTCTCTCGACGTCTACGAGGTACGACACAAGATCGACGACATGTTCATGGAAGATCTCGACATCTTTGTCCAGGCCCGCGAATCGATCGGTCACGCCCACGGCCTCCAGGCCTACGCCGATGTCATGAGCCACTTTGCCACCGGCGAGCGCTATCTCAACCGCAGCTGGTCGGCCTCCACCGACGGCTATATCGACGAGGTCCACAAGTACATCTCGCGTGCCCGCGAGCAGTTCCAGCAGGCCCTGGAGCTGCTGCGCGCTCTCCAGCTCGGCGCGGCCTCCAAATCGACTGGTCGCCCGGCCTGATTCGGGTCGTCGAGCACACCGGTCCTCCCCGTCGTACCCGGTCTCGAGAGGCCGGTGCCCCGACCTCCCGCCACCGCTCTTGACTGCGGCAGGTCCATCTTTTCGACGCGATTCCTAGTAGCGCTGGGTGGTCGGGCCACCGGCGCCAACCGCCCGGCCCTACCCTGACGGGTATTCCGTCGACAGGGCCAATCTGGTACCCATGTGACATGAGCGCCCGAATCCGACTCCTGCTGCTGACCGCCGCTCTCCTGCCGGCCTCGGGCGCCTCTGCACAGGGTCTCCTCACCCTCGAGTTCAGCTTCTCGAACCCGGGCGCCAGGAGCCTTGGATTTGGCGGTGCTTTCGTGGCCCTGGCCGACGACGCCACGGCGGCCTATGCCAACCCGGCGGGTCTGGTCCAGCTCACCCGCCCGGAGGTCTCGGTCGAGGGACGGTCCTGGAGCTTCTCCACCCCCTTTGTCGCCGGCGGTCGCGCCAGCGGGGCGCCGACGGGTCTCGGTATCGACACCATACCGGGTCTCAGATGGGAAGAATCCACGGCCGACTTCAACGGGCTCTCGTATCTCTCCTATGTCCATCCGCGGGAGCGCTGGTCGTTTGCGTTCTATCGCCACCAACTGGCCCGGTTTACATCGTCATACGCCACCGACGGGCTGTTCGCCGAGGGCTCGACTCATCTCGACACCGACCGCCGGCTCGACCAGCAGGGGTCCGCTGATCTCGAGGTGGTCGGCTGGGGCTTCGCCGCCGCTCGTCGCATCACCGACTCGCTGAGCCTCGGTCTCGGCTTGACCTATCTCCAGGTCGACCTCGACATCGGGGCCACCACTTATCTACCTGACGACGATTCACTCGAAGCCTTCTTCTCGACCAACTCCTATCTTCCGGAGCGCTCTCCGGCGTGGAGCACGACCCGGGCGCACGACTCGACCGTGGGCCTCAACGCGGGTCTGCTCTGGAGACCGACGGAGAGCTGGAGACTGGGCGGCTCCCTGCGCTCGGGATTCTCGGTCCCCGTCCGCTGGATCGGCGTGCCAGGCCCGGCGAGCACGCCCGAGAACCTGTGGCTGTGGAACTTCACCGGCGACTGGCCCTTCCCGTGGGTCTTCGGCCTTGGCGGTGCCTATACCTCACCGGGCGGGCACTTGACGGTGAGCTTCGAGTGGGACCACGTCCACTACTCGGAGATCTTCGCGGATGATCCAAACGAGGCGATCCCCGACGCCGACGAGCTCCACCTGGGCGGTGAGTATGCTTTTCTCAGCAGCCGCCCGGTCATTGCTCTTCGGCTCGGCATCTGGCTCGACCCGGACCACCGCATCCAGGCCACCCAAGGTGACGATCTGTTTCGCGCCTTCAACACCCCGGGTTCCGACGAGATCCACTACGCCTTCGGCCTCGGCGCGGCCTTCGAGCGGTTCCAGATCGACCTGGGAGCCGACTTCTCCGATCTTCGCGACACCCTCTCACTGTCAGCGATCTTCTCGTTCTGAACATGCGGCCGAGGAGGCCGACATGCCGAAGTCGCCCGGAGCATCCGGCCGACGTCTTTTCCACGGCATTTGCTCGGCCAGCTCGCAGCGAGCCCGCTCACACCGTGCTACGCTGACCGGGAACCAAGGGAATCATCCTCTGTTAGGTCCGCGTGGTGCTCGTGTGACCCGGGGAGCCGAAGACTCGATGACGATCGAGGCCGGACTACAACTCCTGCACTATCGGCTGATCGAGAAGATCGGCGAGGGCGGCATGGGGGTCGTCTGGAAGGCGACGGACACCGACCTCGACCGCGAGGTGGCGATCAAGATCCTTCCCGA
>CALILB010000060.1 GCA_938016625.1 uncultured bacterium
TTCTTGCGCCGCTTGCCGCGGGCGGCATTGGCGTAGAAGCCCCAGTAGCGGGTCATCTGCTGGGAGGGCTCGGGGAGGTGATCGACAACCCGGGCAATGAACTCCAGCACATCCCAGCAGGCGGTGGTGGGCTGAGTTCCCGAGCGGCGGGTCGGTCGGGCGGTGTAGGCAACCTCTGCGGTGTCGTCGTTCCAGGAGAGTCTTTTGAGGGCGAGTGGACAGCGGATCATGTAGCGGCCGAGGCGGGCAGCACCTTGCCGGCCTTCGACCCGCACGGCGCCGTGGACCGAGAAGCCGCTGTGGCGCCAGGTGAGGAGATTACGAACCGTCTCCTCTCCGATGAGGCCCTTGTCCATGAGCATGCGCAGGACCTCGGCTTGGAAGAGGCGTTCGAGGTGGCGGGAGTTGAAGCGTGGCAGGTGGTGGAAGCTCCCATCGGGGCGGAAGCCGCCATCGGTCGCAAGGATGTGGACATGGGGATGGAAGTTGAGCAGCTCGCCCGAGGTCTGGAGGAAACCCACGACGCCGGGGGTCACCTCAGCGCCGTCGAAGGACACGGCGAAGTAGAGCTTGAGAGCCCGCCAGGCGCAGGCGGCGAGCTCACCTGGCAACTTGCGGTCGTAGCGGAAGAAGATCCGAAGCCGCTTCGGGATGGTGAAAACCACCTGCCGGGTGGGGAACGTCCTCGAGCAACTCTTGCTCTGCCCAGGCCACCCACAGCAACTCTCGCTTCTGATGACCGCTTGGACAAAGGCCGCGCAGCCTGCAGGAGAAGGCCACCAGAAACTCGTGCCGGCACTCCGGGCAGCGGACGCGGGCCACACCCTGGTCGAAGATCCCGCAGTCGAGGTAGCGATAGACCGCGGGCTCCACACAGCGGCGCAGATGGCCGTGGGTGGGCTGGAAAAGCTCCTCGTAGACTGAGAGGAAGCGCTCGAAGTGATGGGCCAGAGCGCGGTACAGGACGGTGCGCTCGGGTCGCCGGGCACGGTAGACGCTTGTGAGGACCGGGGCGCGACTCGTCTCCACTCCAACCAGGGGAGACGGAATCGGCGGCTCTGAGCTTGCAGCAATGGCGGAAGGGCCGGCAAGCAGATTACCGTCCAGCTCATCGCCAAAATGACCAGCTCAGGACCCAAAACCACCAGCTGCGCTGTCGGCCTGCGGTCGGGGAGGAGCCTCCCCTGCGGATGCCCTCTATGTGACCGATTAGCGTGTTTCTCTTCTCCCTCCCGAGGGCGGATTTCATCTACATTTACTTGATAGAAAATAAATTCTTGCATGGCTCAGAGAGCTTGACTTGTACAAGAGAGGGGAATATAATGATCGTTATGAACGTTTTAGAAAGAAGAGTACAAGAAACTACTTGCCATCAGAGTGCCGCAGCGACCCCATGACCACCAACGAAACCCAGCCTCCTCCTGCCGCCTCCCAACCACCCGAGGCGCCCCGCGCCGTTGTCGCCGTGCTCGGTGCTGGTGGCGGCATCGGCTCGGCCCTCAGCAGGGCCATCGCGGCGGAGGGCTGGTCCCTTTTATTGGGAGGCCGTGAAACCGATGGTCTCGCTCGGTTGGCAGATGAGACCGGCGGGACGCTCGCTGCGGTGGATGCGCGCGATTTCGAGCGTGTCGAGGAGTTCCTGTCGCGAGCGGCCGACTTGGGTTCTTTGACCGGGGTGGTCAACTGCGCCGGATCCATTCTGCTCAAGCCGGCGCATCTCACTTCGCGAAGAGAGTTCGATGAGACTATTGCCACCAACCTGACGACTTCTTTTGCGGTGGTACGTGCCGCGGCACGGGTGCTGCCCAAGGAGGGGGGTTCAATCGTACTCCTCGCTTCGGCGGCGGCGCAGATCGGCCTGCCCAATCACGAGGCCATTGCCGCCGCCAAGGCCGGGGTCGCCGGCCTGACGCGCTCCGCTGCCGCGACCTACGCCCGCCGCAACATCCGCGTCAATGCGGTGGCGCCCGGGCTGATTGCGACCCCGGCCACCGAGCGGATAACCGGCAGCGAAAAAGCGTTGGCGGCCTCGATGCGGTTTCACCCTCTCGGCAGGCCTGGACTGCCAGAGGAGGTCGCGAGTCTCATTCTCCAACTGTTGCGGCCCGAAGGCACTTGGATCACCGGACAAGTCTGGACTATCGATGGGGGTCTGTCTTCGCTGAAGACAGCCGGCTGAGGTCGAACGCAAGCAGGACTCGCCGGAAGAATCAGAAAGGAATCTGAAGATGAGAAAGTTTCGAAGCATTCTCCTAATCACCGACCATCGCACGCCGATGAGCTCGGATCTATCGAGGGCGGTGGAGATCGCAAGAGCAAGCGGTGCGACTCTGACTCTGGTGGACGTAGCTAGAGACGGCAACGAGGTGATCGATGTCATTCTGGACGATCGGCGCAGAGCCCTGGAGGAATTGAGTTTGCCTCTCAGCGAGCAGGGGCTCGAAGTCGAAAGCCGGCTCCTGGTCGGCGATTCGGTAGAGGCTATCTCCAGGGAGGTAGAGCGCGCAGGTCACGATTTGGTGATGAAGCTTGTGGAAAGCGGTGCCGAAGCCAGCTGGCCTTACAATGGCACGGATTTCCGGCTCACACGGGAGTGCCCGGCTCCGGTGTGGATTTTCAAGCCATCGTCGACTAGAAGCCCTCTCAGAATCCTCGCGGCCCTCGACCCCAGCTCGGGAGCGAGCTCCAGCGGGGATGGATTGGACCGCGAGATCCTCGACATGGCTGCTTCCGTGCGGGCGCTCACTGGCGGAGAGATCCACATCGTGCACGCCTGGTCGCTGAGCAGGGAGATCCTTCGCCAGGTGAGTCGGGGCGACCGGGAAGCTGATTTTGCCGACTCGCTTGAGAACCGAGCACGGATCTCACTACAGAGAGCGGTTAAAGGTGTGTTGCCGGCAATCACTGCCGACGCCGTGGGAGCCCACATCAATATCTGCGAGGGAGAGCCGGTCGAAGTCATCTCGGAGGTCGCCCGGCGTGAGCAGATCGACCTGATCGTCATGGGAACAGTAGCCCGGACCGGCATGGCGGGGCTCGTGGTGGGCAACACGGCAGAAAAAGTCCTGGCGCGAGTCGATTGCTCGTTGCTGACGACCAAGTCGAAAGACGACTCCAGGAAGGAGAAGGCGGCGGTCGAGTCACGGGCCGAAACGGATCGGCTGGAGAGCAAGCGGACGGTGAGACAATGATCAGGGTTCGTCGCCGTCGTCTGCACAATGTAGCCCTGGCAAGATGGGCGTTGGTCCTTTCCTTTATCGTCCTTTTGGGCGGCGTCACGGCAATCTCGGCCTGGTCTCGAGGACCGCAACTAGCCGCCCTGGACCGGATAGGAGATGGCTTTTCGAGGCCGCACCACTGCACCTCGGTTTAGTGTGCTTGGAAGCTTCGAAGTTGGGCAATCAGCCTTGTTGGCCCCGATTCTTCGAGTCTGTAGGTGTGGGTGGTGAGGATCGAGTGGATGA
>CALILB010000061.1 GCA_938016625.1 uncultured bacterium
CTGCTCACACTGGGTGACCAGCAGATCGGGGTCGAGCATCAGCACCTCCGAGTCCGCATCGGTGACGGCATCGGCGCCCCGGCCGGTCCGATGGAGGAAGTCCCGATCGCCAAAGATCTCGCCCTTTATGAAGTTGCCCAGTAGATAGGGGTTGAAGGGCGTATAACGCTCGATGCGGACGGCGCCGCGCAGGATGATGTAGAGAGCAAAGGTGGGATCGCTCTCCTTGTAGACCTTGGAGCCGGAGGTGTGGTGCTCGACAAAGGATGCAGCGACGACCTGACGTAGCGACTCGTCGTCGAAGTGAGCGAGGAGGGGAAACTGTCGGAGCTGTGAGAACGTGTCCAAAGCGGGGGTATTCTACCCCGCGGCCGAGAGCGCGACTGTCACCTTTACAACAGCTGCAGTTGCGCCGGACGTAACCGTTTCCACACTGTTTCTTCCACCGAATCGACCCAGGACGAGCGCTGGGCGGGGTCGAGGCGGTGGGCGACGAGGCCCCGCCGATCGAGCTCGACGAGCAGGCGCTCATCGACGGCGCGCTGAAAGGTGGGGTCGGTTGCCCGGATGCCGTCTGGGCGCGGCAGCTCGAGTATGGGGACATGAAAAAGGAGGTCGTAGGTCCCCATCCAATAGTCGACGAGCGGCTCGAGCCCCGCCTGGCGACCCGAGGCCAGAAGCAGATAGACGTAGTTGTCCAGCACGCTACGGTCACACAAGATCACCCCGTAGCGGGACTGGGCATTGAGCTCCTCGGCGATCTGGGTATGGAGGATCCAGGATTGCGCGGCCACGGAGGTGTCTTCGTTGATGGGCAGCGGACAGCGCCGCGCCACCTCGTGCACCACTTCCACCGAAAGGTCGCGAGCCTTGAGGCGCGCCCCCAGGCCGTAGCACAGAGTGGTCTTGCCCACACCGTGGCTACCGATAAATGCGAGCTTGTAGTGGACGGGCGCCGGCACCTGATCTCTCCCCGGTCTCCGATTCTCTCAGAATTCGGCCAGCAGCTCTTCGAGGAGCTCGAGTGCAAAGTCCAGCTGCCGCTCGCTGATGGTAAGCGGGGGCAGGAGTTGGAGCACCCGGCCGCGGGCACCACCGGCGAGGAGGAGCAGCCCTTGCCCGAGAGCCGCGCGGGAGACCACGGAGGCCGTGTCGCGCGAAGCCAGCTCGATGCCCCACAGCAGCCCACGGCCGCGCACCTCGGTGACGGCAGAGAACTCGTCCGGCCACGCGAGGAGCCGGTGCTCGATCTCAGAGCCGAGCCGGGCGGCTCGTCGGGGGAGCTTTTCGTCGGCCAGAACCTGGAGCACCTCGAGGGCTGCGGCACAGGCCGGAGGATGGGCGAGAAAAGTTGCTGTATGCAGGGCCTCGCCAGACGGCTCCCAGGCGGCGAGCACCTTCCGCCGACCGACGACGGCCGCGATGGGCATGCCACCACCCAGCGCTTTGCCACAGCACAAGAGGTCCGGGCGCACGCGATTGGCATCGACGGCGAACCAATGTCCGGTACGGCCAAAGCCCGTCAACACTTCGTCGGCGACGAGCAAGGACCCATGCGCCAGACAGAGGTCGGCGACACCCGCGAGCCACCCCTCCGGAGGCGGAATCACCCCCTCGCGCCCGACAATGGGCTCGAGGATGACAGCGCCGATGTCATGGCCCCCGCGGAGGGCCTCTTCGACAGCCGCCAACCGACAGCCATACGGCAGCCGGTGTACATGTGAGTGGAGATGCTGAGCAAAGGGGCGGCGGAACTCTTGCCGCGAGGTGACGTGGAGGGCACCGAGCGTCACACCGTGGTACGCAGGATCGAAGGCGATGATCCCCGGGCGACCGGTCGCCAGGAGGGCCGTTTTGATTGCGACCTCTACGGCGTCGGCCCCGGAGATCGCAAAGTAGACCTGGGCGTCGTCCACGGGCGCCCGGCGGCGAAGGCGATCGGCCAGACGTACCCGCAGGGGATGTGCCTGGACGTCGCCCAGACCGTGGAGCAGCCGACCCGACTGACGACGGACGGCAGCGACAACCCGCGGGTGGCGGTGCCCCACGGCCGCGACACCAAAGCCCGACGTCAGATCGAGGAATCGATTGCCGTCGACATCGAGAACGTTGGCACCCTTGGCCTCCTGCCAGAGGACGTTGGGTGCGCCGGCGAGCAGAGTGTTGACACCGGGAGCCTCCGAGCGTGCCAGGGATCGCGAGAGTTGCCGGGCGCGAGGCCCGGGCGGGGGCGTGAGAATCTTGGGGAGCAGGTCCCCCCTGGCGAGGCGTGTCACTTGGGCTCGATGGGCGCTCGGCGTCAAACCTCTTGTCTACCGGTAAGCGAGCGGGCGAGGGTCACCTCGTCCGTATATTCGATGTCGCCACCCACCGGCATGCCAAACGCGAGACGCGTGACCTTGACCTGCTTGGGCTTGAGCAGGCGAGCGAGGTAGAGGGCGGTGGCTTCCCCTTCGACACTGGGGTTGGTGGCGAGAATGACCTCCTGCACTCCGCCGAGGCGATCCAGAAGGCCGGCCAGACGCAGCTGCTCGGGACCGACGCCGCGCTGTGGGGAGAGCGCGCCCATCAGCACGTGATACCGGCCGCGAAACTCACCGGTGCGTTCTACCGGAGTGATGTTGAAGGGTTCCTCGACCACACAGAGAAGACTCGAATCTCGTTCCGGGTCGCTGCAGATCGCGCACGGCTCAACGTCGGTGATCGAGTTGCAGACCGAACAGTAGAAGAGCTTCTCGGTGACTTCGACGATGGCTTCGGCGAGGGCGTGGCAATCGGCAGGCGGCACCTTGAGCAGATGGTGAGCGAGCCGGGTCGCGGTCTTTGTACCGATGCCCGGAAGCCGGGAGAGCTCCCCGACGAGTCGCGCCAACGGATCACTCACAGCGGCGCACCTCGGGTCAGAAGAGACCCGGTAAACCGGCCGTGAGACCGCCCATCTTCTTCTGCATTTCCTCGTCGACCAGTCGGGCGGCCTCGTTGACCGCGGCCAGCACCAGGTCTTGGAGCATCCCGGGGTCCTCGGGGTCGAGGACTTCGGGGTCGATGGCCACCGACACGAGCTGTTTGTGGCCGTTCATCTTGACCTCTACCATGCCGCCGCCGACGCTGGCATCGACCACGAGCTCGCCGAGCTCTTGCTGGAGCTTTTCCTGCATCTGCTGGGCCTGCTTCATCAGTTTCTGAATGTTCATGGCGAAGCCGTTCTCCTCAACGTCAGTCTGTTTCAATCGTGCGCGCAGAGCCGCCAAAGACGTCGAGCACATTCTGCACGGTCGGGTGCTCGAGGGCGGGATCGGGCTCCGGTTCGGCTGCCGCCGAGGTGGGCTCCGGACGCTTTTCCAGCAATCGCCAGCGGGTACGGCTTCCCCAGACGGCGGCGAGACAACGCTCGAGGACTTCGCGGTTGTTTCCCCGGCGCAAGGCCGTGTGGAGCCATCGATCTTCGGGCGGGGTGTAGATGCGCAGCTCGCCGTCGGCGTAGGTGAGTTCAGCGGCCTCACCGAGATGAGCAGCCAACGACTGCTTGACCCGGCTGACTTCGGTGAGCAGAGCCACGACCCGCTCGTCGGCAAAGCGGCCACTGTCGAAGCCGGTGGTGGCCGTCGCCTCCGGCGCGGCCTCCTCCTCGATCGGTGTCGGGTTGGCCTGACCACCACCAACGGGCGCGGTTTCATTCGACCGCTGACCAAAAAGCGAGGGTTTTTGCGAGGAGGCCTCGGGCGTGGCCCCGGGTCCGGAGGAGCCCTTGTTCGGCGTCGGCCGACCACCGCCGCCCAAGATCTCCTCCACCCGGGTCAGCTTGGGCAACTCGGCAGCGCGCAGCCAGGCGATCTCGGCGGCCAGGGTTCCCGCCTCGCTTCGGCGTACGATCGGCTCGCTCGAGAGCAACTGGTGGAGCAGGCGGAGCAGGTTCTCGTAGCCGGCCGCCGACGCCAGCTCGGCCAGGGCCACGGCTTCCTCCCGGGGTAGGTCCACCTGCTCGTCGGGGACACCCAGGGCCAGGTGGAGAGCGTCGCGACAGTAGGAGAGAAACTCGCTGTAGATATGTCGCGGCTCCCAACCCTCGGCGACCATATGCTGGACAGCGGCAGCAACGCCGGCACCGTCACCACCGGTGATGGCGGTCAAAAGTCGCTGGTGAAACGCGGTGTCGACGCCACCCAGGATGCGGGCGGCCTCCTTGTCGGGGATCTTCCCGGAGCCGAAGGTCGCCAGCTGATCGAGCAGGGCCACCGAGTCCCGGATGCTCCCCTCGCCGGCTCGGGCGAGCAGGCGCAGGGCGGTCTCGCTGACCTGGATCTCCTCAGCTGCGGCGAGCGTGGCGAGATGAGCGGCCACGGCCGGTGTCGCCACGCGCCGGAAATGAAACTCCTGACAGCGGGAGAGAATCGTGGCGGGGACCGCCTCGACCTCGGTGGTGGCAAAGATGAACAGCAGATGCTCGGGTGGCTCCTCGACGATCTTCAGCAGCGCGTCGAAGGCCTGTCGCGACAGACGGTGGATCTCGTCGATGATGACCACCTTGTAGCGATCGCGCGCGGGGCCGTATTTGAGACTCTCGGTGAGCTCGCGGACCTGCTCGACCTTGGAGTAGGTGGCGGCATCCACCTCGATGACATCCATGTCGGAGCCACCGGTGATCTCGCGGCAGACGACACACTCGTTGCAGGGATCGGCCGCCAGCCCTTTTTCGCAGTTCAAGGCCTTGGCCAGCACCCGGGCGACACTCGTCTTGCCGACGCCACGGATGCCGGAGAACAGATAGGCCTGGGCGACACGGCCTTCGCTCAAGGCGTTGCGCAGCGCGGTGACGATCGGCTCCTGGCCGACCACACCGGAGAAATCTTGCGGGCGCCACTTGCGGGCGAGAACCTGATAGGCCATCGATGATTCCGGGGGTCAGGGGTCGACGAAGGGCTCCGGCTTGTCTGCGGCACCCGACCAAGATGCCTTATCGCTGCTCCCTTCCGGGCCTGACGAGGTTCGGAACCGGTCGGTGCACAGGACCCGAACCCTTCGCCCGCCCCTGCCGGGTTTCTGATGGTACGTT
>CALILB010000062.1 GCA_938016625.1 uncultured bacterium
CACCTTCAAGTTGCGTGAGCTGGGTGTCATCCGCGCCCGTCAGATGCCACCGGTGGAGGTGGTGCTGGTCGAAGAGCCCGAGCCGGAAGGTCCCTTTGGGGCCAAGGGTGTGGGTGAGATCGGGCTTGTACCGACGGCCCCGGCGGTCGCCGGGGCGCTGGCCGCTCATGACGGTATCCGCCGCTACACGCTACCGATGAAAGACTCACCGGCCGCACGGGCGATGAAAGTGGGCCGTATCCGCGACCTGGACCGATGACCGACCCTTCTTCCACCCTCGAGCTTGGTCCCGACCGCTCCGGTTGGGAGCTCGAGCTCGTGGACGATCGGGTCTCTGTCTATGGTCCAATGACCACTACTGAGCTGGCGTCCGACCGGCGGCTGGATTGTTCGGGCGGCACGCTGGTGCCCAGCCGGGTCAATGCCCATACCCACATCTACAGCGGTCTGGCCCCTCTCGGGATGCCGCCACCCGAAGAGGAGCCGGGGAATTTCCTCGAGATCTTGGAGAGGATCTGGTGGCGGCTCGACCAGGCCCTGGATGCGACGTCGCTCGCCGCCGGCGCCCGTCTCTATGTCGCCGAGGCGCTGCTGGCCGGCACTTCGACCCTCGTCGACCATCACGAGTCTCCCCGTTTTATCGAAGGCTCACTCGATGTGTTGGCCGAGGCCTGTCACGAGCTCGGGATCCGCGCGGTGCTCTGCTTTGGCGCCACCGAGAGAAACGATGGTCGCCGGGAGGCTCGGCGCGGGCTGGAAGAGTGCCGACGGTTCATCGTGGCGAACCAGCGCCCGCTGGTCCGGGGTGTAGTGGGTCTCCATGCCTCGTTCACCGTCTCCGACGACACCATTCGTGAGGCCGGTCAGCTCTGCCGGGAGTTGGGTACCGTGCTCCACGTTCATGTCGCCGAGGACCGTGCGGATGTCGAGGACGCCCAGCGGCGTGGCTACCGTGGACCGTTGGAGCGACTGCTCGAGTTGGAGGCGCTGCCACCGGGATCGATTCTCGCTCACGGCGTCCATCTCAACCCCGATCAAGTGCGTTTGGCGCTCGACAAAGGGCTCTGGTTGGTACAGAACCCGCGCTCGAACCGGGGGAACAGGGTGGGCTACCCATCGGCATTGGTGGCGAGCTCTCGGGTCGCTCTGGGGACCGACGGCTATCCGGCGCGTATGGATGAAGAGGCGGCGGTGCTGGCCGAGGAGGCGGCAGCGCACGGCGAGGACGAGGGCATCGTGGAAGATCGGGTCACCGCGGGCTGGAGGCTCGTCGGCGAGCTTTTTGGCGGACCGTTTGCGCCGCTCGCCCCGGGCGCGATGGCCGATGTCGGGGTCGTCGATGGCCGGCCGAGCCATCTGGTCGTAGGTGGGAAACTGGTGGTGCGGGACGGAAAGCTTCTCACCGGCGACCTCGAGCAGATTCAAGCGGAGGCTCACACCCAGGCGCCACCGCTCTGGGAGAGAATGAAGGCGCTGGCCTAGCGACGCTCGAGGAGAGACGATGCCCAAGCTTGGACTGGAGACCGAGGTTGCCGATCGGGAGGTGTTTGAGAATACGCTGCGGCGTTTTCGCGAAGCGGAGATTGCGCTGCCCACGTTTGCCGAGCTGGCCGACCCGACCCTCGTCCCGGAGACGATTCAGAACCGCTTGACCAAGTTGGATCCGGACCAGCCACAGCCGCTGAATCTCTTTCGCGTCCACTGGTACAACACCAAAGACGGGGATCGCTTCTCGAAGCTCCCGGAGCACCTCGTGCTGCCCGCGTCGCTTACCGGGGTCAGGGCCCGCATCGTCCTCCTCTTGGCCGATCGTTTTCCGATGATCCATGCTCACAAGGTGCTGGCCACTTACGGCTGTCTGGCGCCACGGGTGATCACGGGACAGTTCGACCCCACCCGCCACAAGGCGGTCTGGCCCTCCACCGGCAACTACTGCCGCGGCGGAGTCGCCGTATCTCGGATCATGGGTTGTCGGGGTGTGGCCGTGCTGCCGGAAGGGATGAGCCGCGAGCGCTTCGATTGGCTCGAGTCCTGGGTGACCGAGCCGGAGGACATCATCCGCACGCCGGGCACCGAGTCGAACGTCAAGGAGATCTACGACCGGTGTGCCGAGCTCGATCGCGAGGCGGAGAACATCATCTTCAATCAGTTCAGCGAATTTGGGAATTATCTGGCGCACTATCTGTGCACCGGGCAGGCGGCGGGCCGCCTGTTTGAGGCGTTGAGCGAGGAGCACCCCGACTCTCGCCTGCGGGCCTTTGTCTCCGCCACCGGTTCGGCCGGCACGCTGGCGGCCGGGGATGCGATCAAAGAGCGCTTTGGGTCGTACAACGTTGCCGTCGAAGCGTTGGAGTGTCCGACCCTGCTGGAGAACGGATTTGGCGAGCACAACATCCAGGGCATCGGTGACAAGCATGTTCCCCTCATCCACAACGTCATGAACACCGATGTGGTGACGGCGGTCTCCGACCGCGCGACCGACGCACTTCTGGTGCTGTTCAACACCGAGGTCGGTCGTCGATATCTGGTCGAGAGAAAGTTGGTCGCGGCGGAGACTGTCGTCGAGCTGGGGCGCCTGGGGCTCTCCTCTCTCTGCAATCTGCTGGCGGCTGTCAAGACGGCCAAACACTTCGAGCTGGATGAAGACGACGTCATCCTGACGGTGGCTACCGATGGGGCCGAGCTCTATGCCAGCGAGCTGGAGAAGATCCTCGCTCGGGACTTCCCCGCCGGCTTCGACGAGGTGCAGGCCGCCGAGGTCTTTGGTCGCGATCTCGCCGCTGCGGCGACCGACCACCTGCAGGAGTTGACCCACACCGACCGCCGCCGGATCTTCAATCTGGGTTACTACACCTGGGTCGAGCAGCAGGGGGTGAC
>CALILB010000063.1 GCA_938016625.1 uncultured bacterium
TACCAACACCGGTCTGGAGCGGATAGAGGCCCGGTGCGCCGTCGACAACATCGCCTCCCAAAAGGTGCTCACCAAAGTGGGATTCCACAGCGAAGGCCGCCTTCGCGGCTACTTCGTGCTCGGCGGCCGGCGGGTCGACAACTACCTCTACGCCATCCTGCGCGAAGACTTCTTCTCGGGTTAGAGCAGCTCCAGGCTCGCATACTTGGCCACCAGCTTGCGTTTGCCGACACGGTCGAAAAATACCGTGATCTTGGCGCCCTCGCCCTCACCCTCGAGATCGAGGATGACTCCTTCACCCAGACTCGCGTGACGGACGCGGCCGCCCCGGCGCAGCCCGCCCGGTGCTCCATCCTCCACTTCGGCGGCCGCCGGGGTGCGACGGCCAAAGAAAGCGTAGGCGCCGCTGGTCCTCTGGTCGTAGAAGAGATCCGGGCTCTCCGAGATCTCCAAAAGGTCTTGCGGAATCTCGGCCAAGAACGGCGACTCCAACTGATCCTGATAGCGCCCGGCAATGCGACGACGGCGACAGCAGGCAAGAAGAAGCTTGCTCTCGGCACGGGTCATGCCCACGTAAAGCAACCGTCGCTCCTCCTCGATGTCCTCTCGCTCATCGCTGCTGTTGAAGTGAGGCAGTAGTCCCTCCTCCAGACCCGCAACAATCACGGTCTCGAACTCCAGACCCTTGGCGCTGTGCAGGGTCATCAGCGAGACCCCCCGATCGGGCTGCCAACTGTCGATATCACCGACCAGGGACACATGGTCGAGAAAAGCCGTCAGCAGATCTTCTTCACCTGTCCAGGAAGTCTGCTCGGTGAACTCTTGCGCGGCGGTCAAGAACTCCTGGATATTTTCGAGCTTGGCCTTGGACTCGGAATCGTCCTGGCGATAGAGGTCCGCGTAGCTGGTCTTCTCCAGCAGCCGATCGAGCAGGGCCGGCAGCGGCAGCTCTTTTCTCGCGTTCTGCAATTCCTCGAGCAGCTTCCGAAAGCCCGCGAGAGCCTTGGCGCTCCGCGGTGGAAAGCTCGACGGCTCGGCATGTACCAGAGACTCCCATAGACAGTGGCCGAACTCGTCGGCCCGCTTCTCGAGCAGCTCCCGCGTGGCCTTGCCGATCCCCCGGGGCGGCCGATTCAGAATGCGGAGAAACGAGAAGTTGTCCCGCGGATTGTGGATGATTCGCAAGTAGGCAACGAGGTCCTTTATTTCAGCCCGCTCGTAGAAGCGCACCCCGCCTACCAGTTCGTAGGGGACCTGCTGCCGCACGAGCTCTTCCTCGAAGGCGCGGGTCTGGGCATTCGTACGTACCAGAATCGCCATCTCGCTCCAAGGTGTGTCGGGCCGCATGCTTTGCAGAGTGTTGACCACCCAACGGGCCTCGTCCTGGTCATCTCGAGCTCGATAGAGTTGGACCGCCTCGCCGTCACCGGCATCGGTCCACAACCGTTTGGCGCGTCGCCGCTCGTTGTGCTCGACCACCGCACCGGCCGCACTCAAGATGTTCTGGGTCGAGCGATAGTTGCGCTCGAGCTTGCGCACCACCGCCCCCGGAAAAGCCGACTCGAAATCGAGCACATTGTCCAGGTCCGCTCCCCGCCAGCGGTAAATCCCCTGATCCTCGTCGCCCACTGCCGTGAGGTTCCCCTTTTTGCCGGCAAGCTCCGATACCAATCGCATCTGGGCATGGTTGGTATCTTGAAACTCGTCCACCAACAGATAGCGGGTGCGCTCGCGCACGCGGTGGCGAAGAGTCTCCTCCGAGGAGAGAAGCTTGACCGCCAACCGCAGCATGTCGTCGAAGTCGACACCCGAGGCCTGCACCAGCTTCCCCTGATACCGACGATAGACCTGGGCCACCTTTTGCTCGTAGAAGCCGGAGGCCTGGGATTCATACATTTCCGGATCGAGCAGACTGTTCTTGGCCCGACCGATGGCGGCAAGCATCTTTCTGGGCTCGTAGGCGCTTTCCGCCAAGCCCTCCTCCGCCAACGCCTTCTTGACCAGCGAGAGCTGATCGGCGCGGTCGAAGATGGCAAAACCCGGTTGCACTCCTACCCGCTCGCCGTAACGGCGCAACAATCGCAGGGCATACCGGTGAAAGGTGCCTACAAAGGTGGGTAGCGGATAGAGCTCGAGCAGCTTTTCGACCCGCTCGCGCATCTCTGTGGCCGCTTTGTTGGTAAAGGTCACCGCCACGATGTCGCCGGGATCGACTTTCTGTTCCCGGACCAGCCAAGCCACCCGGTAGGTAATGACCCGGGTCTTGCCCGAGCCGGCACCCGCCAACACCAGCTGTGGCCCGTCGCCGTGGGTCACGGCCGGCAGCTGCTCGGAATTCAGCTGACTTTCGAGGTCGAGGGGGGGAGCCATCGATAGCTTCGAGGGGACTATTCCACCGTCACGCTTTTGGCCAGGTTGCGTGGCTGGTCGACGTCGGCACCCCGACGGACGGCTACGAAATAGGCAAACAGCTGTAGCGGCACAACGTTGACGATCGGCTGCAGCAGCTCGGAGACCTGCGGTACCTGGATCACTTCATCGGCCACGTCCGCGACTTTTCCCGCATCCCGGTCGGTGACGACAATCACCTTTCCATCGCGGGCCTTTACTTCCTGCATGTTGCTGCGCACCTTTTCGAACACCCGGTTACCGGTGGCGATGGCGACCACCGGCAGATCCTCGTCGATCAGCGCTATCGGCCCGTGCTTCATCTCACCGGCCGGGTAACCCTCCGCGTGGATGTAGGAGATCTCCTTGAGCTTCAGCGCTCCCTCGAGAGCGATCGGGTAGTTGATGCCACGCCCGAGATAGAGAAAGTCCTCGGCCCGCGAATAGTGACGCGCAAGCTCGTCCAGACTCTCCTCTTGTTGCAGCACCTCATCGACCGCCTGCGGCAGGTGAGCAAGACCCGCCAGCATCTCGGCGGTCACCTCCAGTCCGCGCTGTTGGCGGAGATAGAGCGCCAGAAGATAGAGCGCCACTATCTGGGTGGTAAAGGCCTTGGTCGAGGCCACCCCGATCTCGGGGCCGGCGTTGGTGTAGATGACACCCTCACTGATGCGAGTGGCCTGGCTCCCCTGGACATTGCAAATCGAAAAGAGCCTGGCACCACGCTCTTTGGCCGCCTCCATCGCCGAGACCGTATCCGCGGTCTCACCGGACTGGGAGACCCCCAGAGCCAGGATGCTGTCGTCGACAATCGGATCGCGGTAGCGGTATTCGGAGCCGTAGTCCACTTCGACCGGAATCCGCGCCAGCTCCTCGATCATGAACTTCCCCACCAAACCCGCATACCAGGAGGTTCCACAAGCCAGAATGTGAAGACCCCGGATCCCTGCCAACTCCGACGACGTCAGCTCGAGGTTCTCGAAGCCGACTGTGCCCTCCTCGAAGTCGACGCGGCCACCAAAGGTGTCCTGGATCGCCTGGGGCTGGTCGTGGATCTCCTTGAGCATGAAGTGCTTGAAACCGCCCTTCTCGACCTGGATCGGGTCCCAGTCGAGCCGCACCCGGGATCTCTCGGCCTTTTCACCCGAGGCATCCCAGATCTCGATCGTGTCGGGGGTGAGCCGGGCCAGGTCGCCATTCTCCAAAAAGATCACATCGCGGGTATGGGCCAGTAGTGCGGCCGGGTCGGAGGCCAGGAAATTCTCGCCCTCACCGATACCCAGGACCAGCGGCGGACCGTTGCGCGCAGCGACGATCTCCTGCGTCGCCGACTGCGTCGAGACCGCCGCAAGGGCGTACATCCCTTCGAGCTTCTTGACGGTCTTGGCCATTGCGACACTCAGGTGGTCCTCGAGAAACGAGCTGATCAGATTGGCGACGACTTCGGTGTCGGTGTCGGAGATGAACTGCCAACCCTGTTCGATCAACTCCTCCTTGAGCGGCAGAAAGTTCTCGATGATGCCGTTGTGGATGAGCGCCACACGCTGCTGGGCATCCACCACCGGGTGGGCGTTTCTTTCGGACGGCACCCCATGGGTAGCCCAGCGGGTGTGGCCCAGGCCGTAAGCTCCCCCCAGCGGTTGTTCG
>CALILB010000064.1 GCA_938016625.1 uncultured bacterium
AGCTCAATTTGTCGTCTCGCTCTGCTGGGGCGCATTCATACTGGCCGAGGCCGGAATTCTGGACGGCCACTCCTGTACCACTTTCCCCGGTGACTACCGTGTGTTCGCCGAGGCGTTTCCCGACCTCGATCTCCGCATCAATGTCACTTTTGTCCACGATGGCCGCGTGCTGACCTCCGAGGGCGGCGCCCACAGCTTCGACGTGGCCATGTACCTGGTGGATCTGCTCTATGGAGAAGAAGTCGCCAGGGGGATAGGACAAGGGTTGCTGATCCCCTGGCCACCCACCGGTGAGTCGCGCCCCGCCTACGTCACCGATCCCGGCATGTCACTCGAGAGATCGACCGAGTGATGACCGGATTCATCGCCGTCATGTTCATCCTTCCGGTCGCCATCATCGTCGCGGCGATCGTCCTCGGTCGATTCGCCGGCACATGGAAGAACTAGCTGCAACCCAGGTCGTGCTAGACAGCACGGCCTTGGTGAGTTTTGTCGCCTACCTGGTCCTGGTCGTGGCCATCGGCGTCTATGCGACCCGCTTTGCCTCCTCGGGACTCGGCGAGTTTTTTGTCGGTGGCCGCAAGATGCACCGTTTCGTGGTCGCGCTTTCCGCGGTGGTGTCCGGACGCAGCGCCTGGCTCCTGCTTGGTGTAACCGGCATGGCCTACCAGATCGGCGCCGCGGCCGTGTGGGCGGTCACCGGCTACATCGTCGCCGAGCTCTTCATGTTTCTCTACTATGCCGGCCGGTTGAGAAGGTTCAGCGAGGCCTACGATTGCATCACCATCCCCGACTTTTTCGCCGCTCGGTTCAACGACACGTTTGGTGTGCTTCGCATCCCTTTGGTGGCCATCATTCTGGTGTTCATGGTCAGCTATGTCGCCGCTCAGTTTGTGGCCGGTGGCAAGGCTTTTGCGGCCAGCTTTGGCCTTGGCAGCACCACCGGGCTGCTGCTGACGGCGGCCATTGTTCTCATCTACACCGTGCTGGGTGGCTTTCTCGCCGTCAGCCTCACCGACATGCTCCAGGCCCTGTTCATGATCGTGGCCTTGGTGCTCCTGCCTCTGGTGGCGATCGTCAACCGCGGTGGGCTGGGGGTCGTGATCGACCAACTCGCGACCCTCGACCCGACCATGATCGATCCGTTCGCACTGTCGGCAGGTGCTCTCGTCGGCTTTCTCGGCATCGGCCTCGGCTCACCGGGGAATCCCCACATCCTGGTCCGCTACATGTCGATTCGCGACCCCGAGCAGCTCCGGTACTCGGCGGTGGTGGGCACGATCTGGAACGTGGTGATGGCGTGGGGAGCTCTTTTCATCGGACTCGTGGGCCGCGTCTACTTTCCGATCCCGGACCTCCTCCCGGATGGAGACGCCGAGAACCTCTATGTCACCCTCGCCGGCCAGCAGCTCCACCCGATCCTCCTCGGACTGGTCGTTGCTTCCATTTTCGCCGCCATCATGTCGACCGCCGACTCCCAGCTCCTGGTTGCCGCCTCCAGTATTGTCCGCGACCTCTATCAAAAGGTCTTTCGACGTGGCCGCGAGCTGTCCCCTCGAAGACTGGTGATCTACAGCCGGGTGGTGGTCGTCCTGCTGGTGCTCGTGGCTCTGGTCTTTGGATACCTGGCCCACGACCTGGTCTTCTGGCTGGTGCTTTTTGCCTGGGCCGGACTCGGGGCCGCGATTGGACCGACTTCCATCCTGGCACTCTACTGGCGCCGAACCACCCGCGCCGGCGTCCTTGCAGGCCTGCTCGCCGCCACCACCGTCACCTTCTACTGGCGGTCGGACGATCGCCTCAACGACGCGCTCTATGTGCTCATTCCGGGCTTCTTGGCGGCTCTGGTGGCGACCGTTGTGGTGAGCCTGATCACCGCGCCACCGGATGACGCCGATGAGATGCTCGATAGCATGACCGACTCCGGTGGGCAGACACCACGCCCGGAGTGATGGAAGGCGGATTTCTACCGCTTGGCGAAGAAAACTTGGAGACGCGAGCCCTGCGGCTCCATCTCTCGGACATAGACATCGGCGCCGGTAAGGTCGGCGACAACGTGGAGAACGCTGCCCTGCGGCTCTTCGTGCAAACCTGTACGGATGCGTTGAATGTGCGAAGTCCCGACATCCAGAGTCGATTCGGCTGGAGCCCGAGTCACACCATAGATCTTTATGACGACGCGGGCGGCGGCGCCCTCGATGCGCGACTGTTCGACCTGCCCACCTATAACCTGGTCATCGGCCCACAGTATGAGAAGAGTCTCACCACCCAACTCCTCCCAAGTGATGCGCTCGATACGCGACAGCTTGCTGACAACCGGCACCACCTCTCGCCTCTCTCTCGGCGCCGGTGCAACCGCCGGAGCTTCCGTCACGGCCGGCGACGGAGGCGCCGACTCGGGCTCGACTTCGTCGGGAGCCGTCTCTTCGACCGGCGGCGGTGGCTCCTCGACCGGGGTGGAGACCTCCATTTCGGACTCGCCTTCGATAAAAGAGGCGACGGCGGAAGTCAGCGACTCGACATAGGGCTGGAGAAGTCCCTTGTAGTAGGCATAGCCCGCCGCTCCTGCGAGGATCGCCACCACCAGCAGGAGAAACGTCCCTCGCCCGGGTCTCCGTTTCTTGCTGTAGGTTCCCAGCGACGGCTCCAACCCCGCCATCTCCACGTCGGTCTCACCCACCGCTCCGGTTTCATCCGGCCACTTCAGGGCACCCGAGGCCACCACCAGCTCATCGGGTACGGGCGCGTCGGTAAGCTCCTCGGTAAACCGGATCTCAGGGGCCGGGGGAGCGATTGGCGGCGGTTCGAAGCCGCTGTCCGGTGACGGACCGATCGCAACCGGCTCTTCCCACTGAACGTCTTCACCCTCCGTGGGTGGCACGTCGATGCCGCCGATTTCCGGCAACTCGACCGAAGGCGGCGTGGGAAGAGGCGGCTGTGTGTCGACGGGTGGCAGATCTTCAATGGAGACCTTCGGCTCGTCGAACCGCGGCCCGCCCGGTGGAGCGTCGGCGAGGTCATCGGGTGGGGTCACCAGCGTCGACGGGGCAGACTCCTCCATGTCGAAGAAGCTCTGATCCGCGGGTGGCGCCGTGGGCGGCGGTGCAAGATCATCGGGTGGTGTGACCAGAGTGGGGGGACTGGACTCCTCCATATCCACAAAGCTCTGATCCGCCGGCGGTGCAGCTTCCGGCTCGGGTGGCCGCACCTCTTGACGAACGCTCGCCTCGATCTCCGCCAACTCGGGAATCTCTTGCTCGAGATCTCCGACGGCTTCCTGTTCGACCACCACCGGGGCCTGCTCGACCGGCGGCGGGACATCCTCGACCACTACCGGTACCTCCACGGCCGCCGCGGGAGCCGGTTCCTCGAGAACAAACAGCGCCTCACCCTGGCGCCGGTGACTGTCGACGACCTTGGCCAGCAGCCGCTGGCCGGGTTCATCGAGCTCGTGGAAGCGAATCGACATCCCCTCCGGCGACTGATCCGCAGCGGCCAGGCGGACGGTAACCACTTCCGCTTCGCCCTGCATCAGCTGAAAACCGTCGGCAATCCTCAATACAACGCTGATTCTCGAGCCGACGGCCTTGGGTTTCTGCACCGCGATAAACATACCCTCCTCGGAGAGGGTCGCGGCGCTCAAGCTGATGAACTCCCGGAAGCTCGGATACTCCACCACCACCTGCCGGTCGCTGAGCGTTACCACGGGCGCGGCTTTTGAATCACCTGTAGCCATTTGAATCTCGTTCACCTCGCTCGACATATCTCCGGCGAATTCTAGCAGCCCGAACCCGCTTCTACCCTCCCCTGACCACTTCGACAAGGTCCTCGAGGGTCCGCAGCTTGCGATCGGTCGCCACAAAAAGCTGCGCTGCGAACAATGCCGACGCGGCGTGTGCCGCCAAAAGATCCAACAAATCACGGTCCTCGGAAGTCAACGAGGCCTTGTGATCGAGCAGTTTGAGGATGACCAATGCCCCCATGGTCGATCCTTTTATCGCCAGGGGAACCACGGCCAGGGCATGAGAGCCCTCTTCAGTGGAAGTTCGCAGGACACCATCGACGAGGGCCTCGTCGACCATCGCATCTCCACCGGTGTAGTCCGGGCCGACGAACAGCCCATCGGCCACGCCAACCGTCTGGCGCGAAACCGCCACCTCGTAGCCGTCGGTGTCGCCTTGTCGCAGCAGTAGGGCGTAGCTATCGGCGCCGAGGAGCTCGACTGCGATCTCGCCGACCGTTCTCTTGACCTCTTCGAGGTCGAGTGTCTCGTGAAGCTCACAGGTGGCGACATAGAGACTCATCAACCGGCCGCGCTGGTGTTCGACCTCGACCATCCGGTCGGTGGTCTCCTGGAGATCGGTCTCCGATTCGGCGAGGCGGCTCTTGAGCTGATCGATATCGCCACTCGCGTCGCCGGCCTCGTGCCCGGTATCGGAGCTCTCGTCAGGAGACCTCCCTTGCACCTCGCGTATCAGTACTCCCGCCTTGTCGATGACGGACTGGAGCTCCGCCACGAGCTCCTCCACCGTCAGCTCGCTGGCATCTCGATGCCGATCTTCTGCCAATTGTCCGGTTCCCTCAGTCCGACGCCTCGGGTGGAAGACGTTCGATGAGCTTCAGAATCTCCTCGTTGCGGAAGGGCTTCTTGATGTAGGCAGCCGCACCGGCCTGTAGCCCTCGCACAGTGTCCTGATCCTTGCCCTCGGTGCTGACAATGATCACCGGTACTTCGGTGAAGGCCTCGCTCCGCTTGACCTCTTCGAGGAACTCGAATCCGTTCATGCTCGGCATGTTTATGTCGAGCAGGATGAGATCGATGTCCGGATGCTCGTGAAGCCGCTCGAGCCCCTCTCTTCCGTCCATCGCGTGCACCAGTGCGTAGGATCGCAGCATCACCTCGAACATCTTGTGAATCAACTTCGAGTCGTCGACAACGAGCACTTTCTTTGGCTGCACTGGCCTCGAGCTCCTATTCTGAAACGGAATGCTGATCCTCTGGGGCTTGGAATGGATTTGCCAGCGCCATTCCCACCCGAGCGTAGCCGATCCCACGACCCGCTTACAATCACCTCTTTCACAGCACTCTACGGGACCAGGCGACCTCCATCCAGTGGTCTATTTCATTGACAAAAAACGTCGTCAAGCATAGTTAAAGGCAGGATTCTGAGACATCTCCAGAAGGCTATCGACCAGATCAAAAACCCGCAGTGAACGACCTCACCAAAGAGCTTCTCGAAGACTTCCGTCTCGAGTCCAGAGAACGAATCGACCGGGTCGAGAATGGGCTCTTGAATCTGACGGGCACAGCCCACCCGGAGCGGCAGCCTTTGGTCCTGATGATTCGTCTGGAGCTCCACACACTCAAGGGCAACTCGGCGATGATGGGGTTCGACGACCTGCAGGCCTTGGCCCACGACCTCGAGGACGAGGTCGAACGGATCGACCTCGAGCAGCCGGATATCGGTCCCTTTCTCACCGGGCTCGATCGCATGAGAAAGCGCATCGACGAATTGCGCGAAGCCGGTCCCCAGCCCGACGCAACCGATGCCGATGAAGTCACGATT
>CALILB010000065.1 GCA_938016625.1 uncultured bacterium
GGAGGTCATTCCCAAGACCGGCGCCGATGCGCTGCGCTGGTATTTCTGCGTCAACAACCCCGAGATCAATTCGCGTTTTTCGGTGAGGTTGGTCAAAGAGGCCGCACAGAGTTTTCTGCTGCCGCTGTGGAACGCGCTCTCATTTTTCACCATCTACGCCAACCTGGATGGGTGGCGTCCGGGTGGAGAACCCATCCCGTTCGACCAGCGGCCGGCGCTCGATCGGTGGATCCTGTTGCGACTCGACAGCCTCACTTCCGAGACGACCCGGCTGCTCGAGGGCTACCGGGTGTCCGAGGCCGCAAAGGGAATCGAGGGGTTTGTCGACGATCTGACAAACTGGTACATCCGCCGCAGTCGCGACCGATTCTGGGCGCCGGCCGGAGAGGCAACCGACGACAAAGAGAGCGCCTACCAGGCGCTGTACACCGTCCTGACCACGACGGCACGGCTCATCGCACCCATGACTCCCTTTGTCGCCGAGGTCCTCCACGGCAATCTGGTTCGGAGCCAGGAGCCGGACGCACGGCCAAGCGTCCACCTCGAGGACTGGGCGGTTCCACCCGGTGATCGTGCCGATCGTGTGCTCGAAGAGGGCATGGCCGCCGTCCAGAGGATCGTGCGGCTGGGACACGCCGCCCGCAACGCCCACGGGTTGAAGACACGCCAACCGCTACCGGCGGTGACCATCGTCACCACCAACACGGGACTCGGCGAGCTGGTCGAGCCAAAGCTCGAGCTACTCCGCGACGAGCTCAACGTCCGCGAAGTCAAATGGGCCGACGAGCGCTCGGCTTACGTCCACCACGAAGTCAGACCGGTCTTCCCGGTCTGCGGACCCCGGTTTGGCAAACAGATGCCGGCGCTCAAGCGGGCGCTCGAAGCGGGGGATGGCGACGCCCTGGCGGCCCAGCTCGAAGAGAAGGGGTCCATTGCTATCGAGCTCGAAGGACAGAAAGTGGAGCTCTCAACCGACGAAGTCGAGGTGCGTCTCGTGGAGCGGGAGGGCATGGCAACCCAGGGAGACCGGGAGCTGCTGGTGGCCCTGGACACGACTCTAGATGACGATCTCATCGCCGAGGGCTGGGCACGAGAGGTCATCCATCGGTTGCAATCCGCACGCAAAGAGGCCGACTTGGACTATGCTGACCGCATCAGGGTCCGGTATCGTGCCGATCCCGAGCTCGAGACCGCGATCGACACCCATCGTCGGTGGATTGCCGGAGAGACTCTGGCAACCGAGTTGGCAGCAGCCGACGGCGACGCGGTCGAGCTTGAGACCAACCCGGTGGAAGGGATGAATTTCGCGTTCTCCCTCGAGAAAGTGAATTGAAAATAAGGGATTACCATGGCCGGAATCTTCAAAGCCTATGACGTCCGTGGGGTCTACCCCACCGAAATAAACGAGCAAGTTGCCCGCAAGATCGGTCTCGCCTTCCACCACATCCTGGATGCAGAAGACCGTGCCATGGGTAATACCGTGATTGTCAGCCGGGACATGCGCTCCCACAGCGTGCCGCTGGCGGAAGCTCTCATCTCCGGGTTGCGCCAAAGCGGTCAGGATGTCGTGGATATCGGGCTGGCGACAACACCCATGAACTACTTCGCGGTGGGTCACATGAAGGCCTGCGGTGGCATCCAGGTCACTGCCAGTCACAACCCGGCTGAGTACAACGGTATGAAGCTCAGCCGCCACGAGGCTCGACCGGTCTCCGGCGACCACGGAATCCCGCTGTTGGAGCAGAAGGTCTTGGCCGACGAGCAGCCGGTCAGCATGCGTTCGGGCGATCTAAGTGAAGGCGCGATATTTGAGGCTTACGGCAGCCACGTCCTCTCCTTCCTGCGTGCTCCCGCCGATGCGCTCCGGCTCAAGGTGGTGGTCGATGCCGCCAATGGCATGGGCACCCTCTATCAGCCGCTGCTGGAGATGATGGGGATCGAGCTGATCCCCCTCTATTTCAAGCTGGATGGCACTTTTCCAAACCACGAAGCCAATCCCTTGAAGCTCGAGAACCTCGAGGACCTCTGTGACAAGGTGCGGGCCACCCGCGCCGATCTCGGGATCTCTTTCGACGGGGATGCCGACAGGGCCGCTTTTGTAGACGAAAACGGAGAGCCCGTCGGCAGCGATCTCATCACCGCGCTGATTGCCGGTGAGCTGCTCAAGCGTGATCCGGGCAAGCACGTGCTCTACGACCTGCGCTCCTCCCGGGCCGTTCCCGACTACATCACCCAATGCGGTGGGATCCCGGTGCGGGAGCGGGTTGGGCACTCCTTTATGAAGGCGACGCTGAGGGAGAAAGACGGGATCTTTGGCGGTGAGCTGGCCGGGCACTACTACTTCCGCGACAACTACTTCGCCGACTCCGCACTGATGGCAGTGGTGGAGATCCTCAATCTACTGTGGAGCAAGGGTAAGCACCTCTCCGAGCTGGTGCAGCCGCTCTATCGCTACGCCAAGAGCCCGGAGGTCAACTTCCAGGTCGAAGACAAGCAGGGGATGATGAAGGCGCTGGCCGATCACTACGCCAACGGCGAGATCGATTATCTGGACGGGATCACTGTCCAGTATCCCGATTGGTGGTTCAACGTCCGCCCCTCCAACACCGAGCCCTATCTGCGACTCGTCCTCGAGACCAACGGTCGCGGCGAGCTAGAACGCCGACGCCACGAGCTGCAGGAGATACTGGGCACACCCAGCGGATAGTCCGCCCCCCGAGCGATTGAAGCGGCCGGCCCGACCACGCGCCTTCGGCGCGCGGTACCCGCCGGCCGAATCAGTCTCTGCTGCTTCCCAGCAGACCCGCTCTGGCCAGAAAGTAGAGCAGCGTCATCAGCGTCGAAACCGCAGCGGCGACATAGGTCAAGGCGGCGGCGTTGAGAACCTTGTCCATGCCTTCGCGCTCTTGCGGCAGGACGATTCCGTACTCGACCGCCAGATTCTTAGCCCTGGCCGAAGCATCGAACTCGACCGGTAGGGTCACAATCTGGAAGACCAGAACCGCTGAGAACAGCACCGCCCCGATGAGGATCACATTGACA
>CALILB010000066.1 GCA_938016625.1 uncultured bacterium
ATAATCATTTAGGTATGATGGGTCTTTGCCGGAGCCCATCGTGAATCAAGAGCAGTCCCTCATCTCGGTAGAGGACGTCACCTTCGGTTACGAAGAGGAGGTAATCCTCGATCGGGTATCGCTCGAGATCGGGGCGCAGGATTTTCTCGCCATTATCGGACCCAACGGTGGGGGCAAGACCACCCTGCTCAAGGTGATCCTTGGTCTGCTCCGACCCTGGTCGGGTCGGGTCGAGGTCGGGTTGGAAGGCAAGGAGATCGGCTATGTTCCGCAATTCGCCGGCTTTGACAAGTCCTTCCCGCTCCAGGTGTTCGAAATGGTGCGGCTGGGTCGATTGGGTGACCGCGGTCCGCTCCGGCGCTACTCGCGAGAGGACAACCGCCGGGTCGAGGAGGTCCTCGACCGGTTCGATCTGTCATCGGTGGCGCGGGAGACGATAGACAATCTTTCCGGCGGTCAGCTGCAGCGCACACTCATCGCCCGGGCGCTGGTCACCGAGCCCAGGATCCTGTTTCTGGACGAGCCGCTTGGCTCGGTCGATCCCGAATCCCGCCAGGCCGTCCTGGGGACCCTCGAGGAGCTAAATCGGACGATCCCGGTGGTGGTCATCACCCACGACATCACTCTGTTTGCCGGCATGATCAAACAGGTGGCCTGTATCAACCGGGAGCTCTTCTACCACCCGGGAGCCGAAGTCACACCCGAGATCCTGGAGAAGGTCTACGGCTGTCCGGTCGAGTTGGTGGCCCACGGTGTTCCCCACCGGGTCCTGGGTGACCACCACCACTGAGCAGCAGCGCCATGGAACCTCTGACCACCCTCCTCACCTACGAGTTTGTTCGCAACGCCATCTTTGCGGGTCTGCTGGCCAGCGTCCTGTGCGGGGTCATCGGCACCTTTGTCGTCGTCAAACGGCTGGTCTTTGTCAGCGGCGGGATAAGCCACGCGGCCTTTGGCGGCCTCGGTGTCTGCTACTTCCTGGGTGTCCAGCCGCTGGCCGGGGCGGCGGCCACCGCGGTACTCGCGGCGCTCTGGCTGGGCTCGGTCGGTCACGGGAGGGAGCGCTCGCGCGACGCCAGCATCGGGGTGTTGTGGGCGGTGGGCATGGCGGTGGGCGCCATCTTCATCTTCAAGACACCGGGGTACGCCCCCAATCTGATGACCTATCTGTTTGGCAACATCCTCACGGTCGAGCGGGGCGACGTGCTCCTCACGCTCGCCTTTACTGTCCTTGTCATCGGGCTGCTGGTGCTCTTTTTCGAGGAGTTCGTGGCGGTGGCCTTCGACGAGGAGTTTGCCAAGGTCCAAGGGGTGCCGGTGCGGGGCTTTACCACTCTGTTGATGGTGCTCGTGGCACTTTCCGTCGTGCTGCTCATCCAACTGGTAGGGATCATCCTGGTCATCGCACTGCTCACCATTCCACCCGTGATCGGGTTGATGCTGACCAGAAGCTTTACCAAGGTGATTTTTCTGTCGACCCTGATCGGTGGGGTGATGACACTTGGTGGTCTGGCCCTCTCCTACGGCTTCAACCTTCCTTCGGGTCCCACCGTCGTTCTGCTGGGGACGGTGTTGATGCTCCTGGTGAGCCTCTTGCGTCGCCTCTGGCGCGGCAAGAGACAGCGAGGTTCTCGACATGCAGCGTGACACCCAACAGCGCCGTGCCATAAGAGAAGTCCTGGAGCGGGCCGACCGGCCGCTCAGCCCGGCAGAGCTGCTGGCTGCCACGCGGGAGAAAGTTCCGGCGATCGGGCAGGCGACGATCTACCGCAATCTGAAAGCCCTCGAAGACCTGGGTTGGTTGGAGGTCGTCATCATACCCGGCCAGCCGAGCCGCTACGAGCTGGCGGGCAAAGGCCACCATCACCACTTTCTCTGTCGCTCCTGCGACAGCGCCTACGAGGTTGCGGGCTGCCCTGGAGACCTCGACCCGCTGACCCCACCCGGCTTCCGGCTCGAGAGCCACGAGCTCGTTCTCTATGGCCTCTGCGAGGACTGTCTCGGAGACTGACCAGTCTTTCATCCCGGTGCGGACATCGATAACCAGATCTCTCGTGCGGGTGGCGGCCATGCTGGCGTCCGTGTCCCTGCTGTGGACTTGTGCGTCGCCGCCGGAGCCGTCCGCCGGGGCCAAGTTACAGGTTGCGGTCAGCGTCCCTCCCCAGGCCTTTCTGGTCGACCGCATCGGGGGAGATCGGGTCGAGGTCCAGGTCATGGTTCTCCCCGGCACCTCACCGGCGGTCTACGAACCTTCGCCCCGTCAGCTGGTGGCCCTGAGCCGTGCCCGGCTCTTTGTCAAGGTGGGACATCCGCATTCTCTCTTCGAGGAGACCCACCTCCGGGGTGTTCTGGAGAAGTTGCCCGAGGTGGTAGTGGTCGAGATGGTCCACGGTGACGGTCCGCATGCGGGCTCTGAGACGGAGGAGGATCCTCATGTCTGGCTCTCTCCGGCGGCCATGAAGGCGACCGCGGTCGAGATCGCAGCGGCGCTGGCCGAGATCGATCCCACGCACGCCGACGGGTACCGAGAGCGGCTGGAGGAGCTGCTGGTGGAGATCGACAGAACCGACGCGGAGATCCGGTCGCTGCTCGACTCCCTCGTGGAGCGGAGCTTTGTCGTCTACCACCCGGCCTGGGGACACTTTGCCCGCGAGTACGGGCTCGAGCAACGCGCGATCGAAGAGGAGGGAAAAGAGCCCAGCCCGGCGCAGATGACCCAACTCATCGACCTAGCGCGCGAACACGACGTCCGGATCATCTTTGTCCAGGAGGGCTTTTCCCAACAGGGGGCTCGGGTGATCGCCAACGAGGTCGGGGCCGAGGTCCGAGCGCTGGATCCCCTGGCCTATGACTGGTCCGAGAACCTGATAAACGTTGCCAGGACTCTGCGGGCGGCCCTTGCTACCCAGGAAAATTGA
>CALILB010000067.1 GCA_938016625.1 uncultured bacterium
TCCGCCCCCCAGTCGGCGCACACTCCGGCCGACCCGGAGTTCGACTTCTTTTTCGAAATTCTGCCCCGCATGTGCTTCCAGGTGAGCCCCGCGGGTCACCTGCTGCGAGTGAACTCGACGGCAATGGCAATGCTCGGACACGACAGGCATGAGCTGTTGAACCGGCCCCTCTCGGAGTTCGTTCCCCCGGACGATCAGAAGCGCTTAGAGGAAAAGCTCGAGCAATGCCTGAGCTCTATTGGTAAGTCGGTGGAATGGGACCTTCGCCTGCTGACAAAGAACGGCAACCTCCTTCAGGTCCGAACGAAATGCCTTGGTCTGCGAGCCAGCGGCGGCGGCAGCTTCGCCCTGCTGGTCGGTGAAGAGAAGTTCGATCGGGCGGATCCGGAGCAAGAGCTGGCCGCCTGCAGAGAGTGTCTTCGGCGGATGACCTCGGAGCTGAGCCGGACCGAGGAGAACGAGCGACGGCGAGCAGCCACTACTCTGCATCAGCTGGTGGGCGGCGGTCTAGTTGCCGCCCAGCTCAAGCTGGGCGAGCTGGGAGCGACGGTTCCACACGAGCTGAGCGCCGCAGTCGAAGAGATTCGCGATCACCTGAAGTCGGTGATCCAAAGCACCAGGGAGCTCACCTTCCGGATCAGCAACCCGCTCCTTTACGAAGTCGGCCTCGAGGCGGCCCTCGAACAGCTGGTGACGTCGCTTGCCAAAGAGCAAATGCTGCACGCAGAAGTCGAATTGGGCGCTGAACCGATGCCTCTGCCCGAGAATCTCAGTACAGTGCTCTACCAGGTGCTGAGAGATGTGTTGTTCGAGATCGTCGTACCCAGCCAGGCCAAGACGGTCCGTCTCACGACTCGCACTCAAGGAGATCAGTTGATCATCACTGTCGAACACGACGGCGAGGGGTTCGATGCGGCTGAGCCGGGCTCCCGGTTGCCGGGTGCCATTGGGTTGAGGTTCGTCAAGGCGCGGCAGCGGATCGCGGGCATCGGCGGAGAGCTGGCGATCGACTGCACACCGGGCGGGGGCACCAGAGTCGAGCTCAGCGCCCCGGTAGGTTGCGACACCGAGACCCCTGGGAGGCTATGAGGTCATGATCACCCGAATTGCACTGGCCGACGACCACGAGATCTTTCTCGAGGGTCTTAAAAGCCTCCTTGTCCAGCAGAGCAACCTGGAGATCGTTGGATTGGCGAGGAGCGGACGGGGGCTCCTGGAGGTGGTTTCGAAAACCAGGCCCCATGTGGTGCTTCTCGACCTCATGATGCCACGGCTGAACGGGATTGAAACGGCCCGGCGGATCGCCGCGGATTACCCGGAAGTGAAGACGATCTGCCTGTCCATGCACTCGGCGCCCCGTTTCGTCGAGGAAGCTCTGGAGGCCGGGGTTTCGGGGTACGTGCTCAAGGAGTGCGCCTTCGACGAGATTCTGCGGGCCATCCGAGCGGTGATGACGGATCAGACCTTCCTCTGTCCGGCCGTGGCCGGGATTCTCGTGGACACCTGGAGATCCAGCCGGGTGGACTCGGACCTGGGCGCCTTCAGCGTGCTGACCGACCGAGAGCGAGAGGTGCTCCAGCTCCTGGCAGAGGGTTTCTCCAGCAAAGAGATCGCCGGGCGTCTGAACCTCAGCGTCAAGACGGTCGGCACCCACCGCGAGCACATCATGGCGAAAACCGGGATCCAAAGCATCGCCGGCCTCACCAGGTACGCGATCGCCGAAGGGCTGACGGACCTCACGATCAGTCGAACCCGCGGCGAGGCGGCTAGCTGAGCCTGGCGCGGTGTCGGAGCGGAGCACTGAGAGTGTGACGTACCCACCCGGGGGCGGCACCAAGCCGCGCGGCTGGAGGGGAACATGGAGCCAGCTCCCGTTACCGTTCCGGCTCCTCTTGTTGACCGCCTCGTCAGCGTTCGTTGCGGAGTTTGTGGCCATGATGCTCCTCGCTCGGCTGGAGCCTCTGCCGCAGGTATTCAAGGCGATCCTCGACAGCTTCCTGCTCATCGTACTGATCTCACCGGCCCTCTACCTTTTCCTTTTCCGCCCGCTGATGCGGGAGATCCAGAGCCGGGAGAGGGCAGAGGCCGCTCTGAAAACCGCGAATTCGATGCTGGAGCAGAGGGTCGCGGAGCGGACGGCGGAACTGTCGGCGAGCAACGAGCGCCTGGCGAAGACGGCCTCGGAGCTGACCCAGGCCGAGGAGCAGGAGCGCCAGCGGATTGCCGCCGGCCTGCACGATCTGGTGGGCGAAGGGCTGGTCACGGCACGCCTCAGGCTCGGCATGCTCAAGGCCGAACTCCCGGACGAGCGGAGTCGACTGGTCGAGGAGGTTCGCGATCAGCTGAAGAAGGTGATCGAGACGACCCGGGTACTCACTTTCCAGATCAGCAACCCCCTGCTCTACGAGGTCGGTCTCGGGGCCGCCCTCGAAGCCCTGTTGATGCGGCTCGCCGAAGATCAACCGTTTCAAGCGGAATTCGAAGCGGACGCTGAGCTGGAGCGCCTGTCGGACGGCCTCAAAGTCATTCTCTACCGGGTCGTGAGCGAGCTGTTGGTGAACATCGTCAAACACGCCCGGGCCGAGACCGTTCGTCTTACGATTCGCACTCCTGACGATCGGCTGATCATCGCCGTGGAAGACGACGGCGTCGGTTTCGAGATGTCTGAGCTGGACTCCTGGTCGGAGCGTACCACCGGGCTGGGGCTTTTCAAGGCGCGGGATAGGATCGGGGGGCTGGGCGGAGAGCTGACGATCGAATCCGCCCCGGGCCGGGGCACCCGGGCCGAGGTCTACATTCCTCTGTGGAGACGCCGAGATCAGTCTTTCTCCCGTCGGAACTCAGTCGCCGACTGATTCCCTTCGCAGCGAGCCCGCATCTAGGATGGCCCCAAGTCCTGTCATCGACAAGACCTGCTTCGGCCGCCGTCCTCTGATGGTCGAAGACGAAGAGCGCTCTCTCCGGGAAGACCTCATGACAATCCGAATCCTACTCGTGGAAGATCAGTTGGCGGCGCGGGAAGCGGTGAGGGACCTGTTGTCGAAGGAGGGGGGAATCGAAGTTGTGGGCGAGGCTTCGACCGGGCGGGAGGCGCTTCGACTGACCGCGGACCTGCAACCGGATGTGGTCGTGATGGACCTCAGTCTGCCCGGGTGGAATGGCATCGAGACGACCCGGCGGATCCTATCTGCCGTGCCCGAAATCAGGGTGGTCGGTCTGTCGATGTACTCCGACCCGCGCCTGCAGGAAGAGATGGCTCGCGCCGGCGCCGCGGCCTTCGTGCTCAAGGATCTGGCATTCGAAGAGCTCGCTGGAACCGTCCGGCGAGTCGCGGCGCACCCTGGCGCCTAGCCCGGGACTCTCACCAGTAACCCACCGCGACAGCGGAGGGGCCCCAGCACCGAGCGAGCCCCCGGGGACTGCTTTGCTGCCGGCGCGCTTCGCTCCCGACCAAACGGCCGTCGTCGGCCCTGGACCAGCAGCGCGGTGGCCTGCAGCTGGCCCGCGAGGCAACGCGACCGGCGGGAAGTCAGGATTTCGGAAGCGGCATCTCAGTCTTTACCCGATGGTCTCGGACCCCGGTTTCGCAGGAAAGTGCTCCCCAAAGGATCAAAAGGAGTTGGCCGGCCGCCACCCCGGCCGGCTCGAAATGGGGAAGGAGACGAGGATGAAGCTTCGAACCATCACTTTGGCGACTCTTTTCGCGGGTGCAGCCCTGGCCCTCGGTATCTTCACCGCGGCGCCGGCGGCGGCGCAGTGCCACGTCACGGCCAACGTCGTGGCCATGGACCAGGTCATCACCTACAACCGCATGGGGGCGTACGCCCCGGCG
This sequence comes from uncultured bacterium, assembly GCA_938016625.1. Classification (GTDB taxonomy): domain Bacteria; phylum Acidobacteriota; class Thermoanaerobaculia; order Multivoradales; family JAHEKO01; genus M0029. The sequence goes on from CALILB010000067.1 coordinate 3,833, forward strand.
GGGATGATCTTCGCCCTGGCGCGAGACGTCTTTCCGAAGGGCACTCTTGCGGCCGACCAGACTCTGGCCAACAGCTGCGCCACCCTCAGCTGCACGAACGGCGACGTCCAGCTGCGCGACGACAAGAGGCCGCGGCCGCTCGTCCTGCGGGTCAACGAGGAGGAGACGATCTGCATCAACTTCGAGAACCTCCTCGCCCCCGCGGCCATCTTCGACGCCCAGAACGAGGCGCCGGGGATCAACCTCTGCGAGGACGTGTGCCTTGCGGGTACCTGCAGCATCGGCGGAAACGCGTGCACGACCGACGCGGACTGCACGGCTACCCCGCCGCGGCCCGATAACCCCACCGCCGGCGGCGCCTGCCAGTCCGAGCAGCCGTTCACCCGCCACGTCGGCATCCACGTCAACGGCATGACACCGGTTGACGTCGATAGCGACGGCTCCAACGTGGGAGGCAACGGCAGCAGCCTGGTGGCCCCGGGTGGCTCGGATATCTATACCCTGACCGCCGGCAAGGAGGGCGCCTACACCATCACCAGCGGGCCCAACCTGGGCGGCGAGGGGGGGAGCGGTGCCATCGCCTCGGGCCTCTTCGGCGTCTTGAACGTCGAGCCGGCCGGCTCGACCTGGTACCGCAGCCAGGTGACGCGCGAGGAGATGGTGATGGCGGCCGACCAAAGCGGTACCCCCGGCGTTCTGGAAACCATCGAGACAACGGCTGACGGCCACCCGATCCTGAACTACGAAGCCCAGTATCCGGCGGGAAGCGACTACGCGGGCCTGCCGATCCTCAACATCCTGCGCGGCAACGAGATTGTCCACAACGAGGTCAACGCC
>CALILB010000068.1 GCA_938016625.1 uncultured bacterium
GGGTAGACGTTGCTGCAGGTGAGACAGAAACGACCCACTACCTTGCCTTGTCGTTCGGGTGGCAGACCACTCTTGGGTGCCACGCGGAGCGCGCGGTAGACCATGGCGGCTCCGTCTAGGTGGGCAGGAGATCGGCGCGGGAGAAGAAGAAGTCGGTCTCTATGGCCGCGTTCTCCGGCGAATCGCTGCCGTGGATGGCATTGCGCTCGATGGAAGTGCCGTAAAGGGCTCTGATGGTCCCCTCGGCCGCCTCTTCGGGGTTGGTCGCTCCCATGACCTGGCGCAGGTGGGTCACCGCATCGTCGCGCTCGAGGGCCACGGCAATGACCGGTGCTTCGGTCATGTAGGCAACCAGGTCATTGTAGAAGGGGCGCTCCTTGTGCACCTCGTAGAAGGCACGTGCCTGGGACTGGCTCAGGTGGATCCGGCGCAGGGCCAGGATTTTGAAGCCCTCCTGCTCGAGGTGAGCGAAGATTTTGCCTGCGTTACCGGCGGCCATGCTGTCGGGTTTTATGATGGTCAGGGTTTGTTCCATGTCGGTGGCTCCAGGTTATCGGCCGGCGGGCACCGCGCGCCGAAGGCGCGTGGTCGGGCCGGCCGCTTCGTATTGTGGTGAGGAAGGAGGCCGCATCGGTCCGGAGACTGATTCAGGTTATCGGCTCGAGGTCTCCTTCGGCGTCGGTGAGGACGAAAGACATGCCGATGGTCTCTACCTCTCCCTCCGGGCCTAGCAGCACGGCCGAGCCGGCCGGCAGACCGAGCCCCCACTCGACCCCCGGCCAATCCATCAGCTCGCGTAGCCGCCGGTCGAAACCGGGGTCGAAGTTGGGCTCGACCACACCGCCGGCCAGCCAACCCAGGCCGTCGACCGAATCGCGGGTCATGAGACTCCTGGCTGCCATCCCCAGGGCCTGTGCCGCTGCCGCGATGGCAACCACAGCCCCACCTTTGGCCAACTTGCGGCGCAGAGCCTCTTCGGCGGGTGTCTCCCGCATCGCCTCGAGGATGAAGTCGGTGACCCCACCCCCCAGGTAGACGCCCGACACCGCATCGATCCTCTCGAGGTTCTTTGCCCGCTTGGCATCCCGCCGCCGGTAGATCGGCACCACCTTGACTTCGCGGTCGAGCTCATCCGCCACGTAGGTGGTGAAGTGCTCACAGTACTCGGTCGAGCCGCTGGCAACCGGGAGGAATCCCAGAGCACCCGGTGGCAACTTCTCCACCCAGCCTCGATCCGCGTCGCGGGTCTCGCCAAAGGTGAACTCGCCACCGCCGACCAATGCCAGCCAGCCGTCACCCAGTGGACGTTCAAAAACCATGCGCTGCTAGCTTTCCATGGCCTGGGCCATGGTGGAGCCGATGTCGGCCGGGGATTCGGCCACATGGATGCCGGCAGCCCGGAGCGCCTTGATCTTCTCCTTTGCCGTCCCCTTGCCACCGGAGATGATGGCACCGGCATGACCCATACGACGTCCGGGGGGAGCCGTGCGCCCGGCAATAAAGCCGACCACGGGACGGTCGTAGTTCTTCTCGATCCAGGCGGCCGCCTCTTCCTCGGCGCTGCCACCGATCTCGCCGATCAGGATCACACCCTCGGTCTCCGGGTCGGCGGCGAAGGCGGTCAGCACGTCGATGAAGTTGGTTCCGGGGAGCGGGTCGCCGCCGATACCGATACAGGTCGACTGTCCCATCCCCAGATTGGTCACCTGCCAGACCGCCTCGTAGGTCAGCGTGCCCGAGCGGCTGACGATACCGATCTTGCCCTGAGCATGGATGTGCCCGGGCATGATTCCTATCTTGGCCATCCCCGGAGAGATGATCCCGGGGCAATTTGGTCCGATGAGCCGTGTCGGGTGATCGCGCAGAAACGCACGCACCTTTAGCATGTCGGCCACCGGGATGCCCTCGGTGATGGCGACGACCAGCTCCACTCCCGCTCCCGCCGCCTCCATGATGGCGTCGGCGGCAAAGGGCGGCGGCACAAAGATCATCGAGGCGTTGCAACCGGTCTGCTCTCGCGCCTCGGCCACCGAATCGAAGACCGGAATCCCTTCGACCGATTGGCCCCCCTTGCCGGGGGTCACACCGGCCACCACATTGGTTCCGTACTCACGGCAACCCAGGGCGTGGAACTGGCCCTCTTTGCCGGTGATGCCCTGCACCACCAACCGGGTATCGTTGTTTACCCAGATAGCCATCTATGCCCCTCCTTTCACCGCGGCCACGATCTTTTCGGCCGCGTCCGCCATCTGCTCCGCCACGATGAAGTCGAAGTCGGCCTCCTCCAGGATCTGTCGTCCGCGCTCCACATTGGTGCCTTCGAGACGGACCACCACCGGCATGTCGATCCCACCCAGCTCCTCGAGCGCCGCTACCACACCGGCGGCAATCCGATCGGTGCGGGCGATGCCGCCAAAGATGTTGATGAGGACCGCCTTGACGCTTTCGTCGGAGACCAGGATGCGAAACGCGTTCTGCACCGCCTCCTCGCTGGCCGACCCCCCCACATCCAGAAAGTTCGCCGGCTCGCCACCGGCGAGACTGATGATGTCCATGGTCGCCATCGACAGACCGGCGCCGTTGACCATACAGCCGATGTCGCCATCGAGCTTGATGTAGTTGAGGTCGAACTTGCCCGCCTCGACCTCGAGCGGATTCTCCTCCGCCAGATCCCGCATCTCCAGGATGTCGGGATGACGGAAGAGCGCATTGTCATCGAAGTTCATCTTGGCGTCGAGAGCGATGACGTCGCCGTCGCCGGTCACCAGCAAGGGGTTGATCTCGGCCAGCGAGGCATCGGTGTCGAGATAGGCCTTGACCAACGAGGCAAGGAGCTTGCCCGCCTGACGCGCGGTGCCGCCCTCGAGACCGAGCTTGGCGGCCACCCTTCGTGTCTGGAAGGGCAGGATCCCCAGCTGCGGGTCGACCGCTTCGCGGACGATCGCGTCGGGGTCCTTCGCGGCCACCTCCTCGATATCCATGCCGCCGGCGGACGAAGCCATGACCACCGGCTTGCCCTGTGCCCGGTCGAGCGTGATGCTCAGATAGAGCTCCGAGACGATGTCCACCGCCTCCTCTATCAGGATCTTCGTGACCTCCTGGCCCTCGGGGCCGGTCTGATGGGTCACCAGCCGCATACCCAGAATCTGGCCCGCCAGCTCCTGGGCCTCCTCGGGTGAGCCGGCGAGCTTGACGCCGCCGCCCTTGCCCCGGCCACCGGCGTGGATCTGCGCCTTGACGACGCATCGGCCACCGAATTCACGGCAGATCTCTGCCGCCTCGGCCGCGTCGTCGGTAACCCGGCCGCGGGGTGTGGCAACACCATAGCGGCGCAGGATCTCCTTGGCTTGATACTCGTGGATCTTCAAAGCATCCCTCCTCGAATTGTGGGATTGAGCCCGTTCAGGATGTTCTTGTCTCAGGCGTGCCGGTCCGACACGCGAGAAGGAAGTTTAACAGGAGTTCCGGCCGGAAGCTCTAGGGAATTTGCAGGACCAGGATGGTCAGATCGTCCTCGCGGGGACTCGCGCCGGTGAATCTCTCGACATCCTCCAGGACCCCGTCTCGCAGCGACATCACGTCTTTCGAGGAGTGTCGCTTGAGGCTCTCCTCGAGCCGGTCGAAGCCATAAAGCTCGTCGCTCCCCTCGGGCCGGGCTTCGACGACGCCGTCGCTGTAGAGAAAGAGCCGGTCCCCCGAGGCCAGGTTTGCTCTCCGGACACGGATCTCGATCTCGTTTCGCACCCCGAGGGGGTAGGAGACCGATTCGAGAGCCTCGACTTCGCCGGCGACGGTGAGACGGAAGGGGAAGAGATGACCGGCCGAAGCGTAGAACATTTCCTTCTTCTGGGGATCGATCAACGCGTAGCACAGCGTCGCCAGCAGCCGCTTGCGGGCGCTCTGGAAGACCATCCTGTTCAGCGTCGTAAACACCGCCTCGACGTCGGGGTTGAAGGTGACCTGGACGGCCAGCGCCGACTTGGCCATCGACATCACCAGACCGCTCGAGACACCGTGGCCGGCAACATCACCGACCGCCACCGCCAACCGCCCGTCCTCGAGCGCCAGCACATCGTAGAAGTCTCCCCCCACCTCGGTCGCCGGCAGATAGGTGTGACTCATGCGGACACCGTTGAGCTCGGGGGGCAGGTCGGGAAGGATCGAAGCCTGGATTCCCCGCGCCGTCTCCAACTCCACCTTCTGGCGTTCGCGGTCGGCGATTCGGCGCACATGCGGTGGGATGTCCTCGTAGCGGTAGAAGAACTTCCTCTCGCTCAGCAGTGAGCGCGCGCTGACGATCAGGGGTACGGCGATCACCAGCAACGCCAGTGAGCCCTGGAACTGCATCGAGGTATCGCCCGCACCCAGAAAAGGTATGGCCCCCTTGCCAACCCAGACCGTCAGATAGGCCATGATGGAGGTGTAGATGCCAAAGCGCAGGAAGAGAAAGATAAAGACCGCCGGCACCAGTAGCCAGGCCAGCACGTTCCAGCCAAAGGGATAGAAGTAGTGGAGGGGAAAGAAGACCACTCCCGCGCCCACAGCCGCCAGCACCGGGCCGACCACCCAGCCAAAGTGCCGGACCCCGAGCGACGACATCAGAAGCCAGCCGAACATCCCGGTGTAGATGGCGTAGGCGACACCAAAACCCAACAGCGGGATGCTGAACCAGGCGGCGCTCTCCCACCAGGGGCCGAGATAGGTGGTGGCATAGGCCCAGGCCCCCTGGCTGCGCAGCACCACCACCAGGAGCCAGAAACCCGCCAGCGCCGCCAGACCCGATGACAAACCGCGCAGTGAGGCGTGGGCAAAGGTGGCATTCATCCAGTCGCCCTTGAACAGGGCATCGAAGGCCGCCAGCTTCCGACTCCACCTCTCACGACAGAGCGACTCGCCCACCGACCAGCCCAGGAAGGCCATCAGCGCCAGCGGGAAGAAGAACAGAACGAGTAGGAGGAAGACTCCGGCGACGAAGGTGACCTGTGGGCGGGTCAGCAGAAAGATGCTCATCCCCGCCCCGGCGGTGCGAGCGCAGAAGAGCACCACCACGAGCCCACAGGCGGCAACCACCGACGCAATCTGAACGCCACGTCTCACCCCGATCTCACCGGCGTGATAGCGCCGGACAAAAGGGATTCCAACGAGGGGCAAGAGCAGCAGAGCGATATAGGTTCTGGCGAAATTCAGCATGATCGAGAGCTGAAAGGTGGCCTGAATGGCCGACTGTTCCGGGTCGTCGAAGTAGGTGCTGAAACCGGTGAGCCGGTCGCCGGCAAAGGTGACTTCGATGCCGTAGGGAAACGTCTCGCCGAGCAAGGCCTCCCGGTCGCGATAGCGCAGCGTCATGTCGGTTCGGGATTGGAGCTGCCGCGACCGGATCTCCGGCTCGTCGTAGTCGTAGAGATCGATCTCCTCCTCACTCAAAAGGCGATCCGCCTGGGCACGCGCCGTCTCCGGGTCGATCACGCCACCATCTTCCTCAGGGGGCACGCGCAGCTGCAGTTGGAGCACATCACCCTGGGGAGTAATCCGGGCCCTATAGGTCCAGTCCATCGAGCGCGACTTCCGGTCGTAGACCGTCACCTCCCAGGCCATGAGGTCCCGTGCCAGGCGACTCTCTCGGATCACCTCCTCGTCGACGGTGTCGAGGCTCGACATCAAGCGGTGCTCGAGCTCGGAGGAGGTGTCGACAGCCACGATCACATAGGGCTTCGGCGGCAGCTCACCCAGGTCCCGAAGACGCTCGAGAGCGATCGCCTCGGCCTCCTGCCGCGAGATCTCCCAGTCGTGGGGGAAGAAGGGGTAGGCGCGGGGGAAGGCCCAGGCCATCACCAGCGCGGC
>CALILB010000069.1 GCA_938016625.1 uncultured bacterium
ACCCCTCTGGCCGGGGCCTTCATGATCGACATCGAGCCACACGAGGACGAGCGGGGGTTTTTCGCCCGCACCTTCTGCCAGGAGGAGTTCGAGACCCACGGCCTCGATGCAACGGTCGTACAGGCAAGCGTATCGTTCAACCGCCAGCGAGGGACCCTGCGCGGCATGCACTACCAGGTGCCGCCCCACGAAGAGACCAAGGTCGTGCGCTGCACCGCGGGCGGCATCTACGATGTCATCATCGATCTGCGCCCCCACTCACCGACCTTTACCCAGTGGTACGCAGCGAAGCTGAGCGCCGAGAATCGTACGATGCTCTACATCCCCGGCGGCTTAGCCCACGGCTTTCTCACCCTCGCAGACAACACCGAAGTGCTCTACCAGATGTCGGAGTTCTACTATCCCGATGCGGCCCGCGGCGTGCGTTGGAACGATCCGGCATTTGGCATCGATTGGCCTTTCGACCCGGCAGCCATTGCGGACCGCGACGGCAGCTACCCCGATTTCGCCTCGTAGGATTCACCACCGATGAGCCCCAAAATCCGTGAGCTGAGTGTCGACGGCAGTGCCGAGGAGATGCGCCGGCTGATGACCGAGCTCTATCCGATCTGTCGCAGTATCACCGGCGACGGTGTCCGCCGTACCCTCGAGATCATCCGGCAACTGGTGCCGCTCGAGGTCATCGAGGTACCCTCGGGCACCCCGGTTTTCGATTGGACTGTTCCCAACGAGTGGAATATCCGGGACGCCTACATAAAGGACCCCAATGGGGAGAAGGTCGTCGATTTTAGCGACCACAACCTGCACGTGGTCGGCTACAGCGTTCCGGTCCGGCAGAAGCTGCCCCTCGACGAGCTCCAGGAGCACCTCCACTCGCTTCCCGAGCAACCCGAGCTGATTCCCTACCGCACCTCCTACTACAAGGAGATCTGGGGCTTCTGTCTGAGCCATGAGCAGCGCGGGAGTCTTGGAGCGGGTGAGTACGAGGTGGTGATCGACTCGAGCCTCGAGTCCGGCCAGCTCACCTATGGCGAGCTGGTGCTCCCCGGCGAGAGCGAGGAGGAGATTCTCGTCTCCTGTCATATCTGCCACCCGTCGCTCGCCAACGACAACTTGTCGGGACTGGCGGTGGCGGCGTTTCTGGCCAGGGCCCTCGAGACCGCGGAACGGCGATTCACCTACCGATTCCTGTTCATCCCTGGAACCATCGGCTCGACTACCTGGCTGGCGCTCAACGAGAAGACCGCCCATCGCATCCGGGCCGGACTGGTGGCCGCCAACCTCGGCGATCCGGGTTGCTTTCACTACAAGCGGAGCCGGCAGGGGGATACCGAGATCGACCGGGCCGTCCAGGTGGTGCTCCGCGACACCGGCGAGGATCATCGGGTCGAGGATTTCGTCCCCTTTGGCTACGACGAGCGTCAGTACTGCTCTCCCGGGTTCGACCTGGCGGTGGGCTCGTTGACTCGCACACCCTGGGGACGGTATCCCGAGTACCACACCTCCGCCGACAACCTCGAACTGGTCACCGACGATTCTCTACAGTCCTCGCTGGAGACTTACCTCGAGGTGGTCAAGATCCTCGAGCAGAATCGCCGCTTCCGCAATCTAAACCCCAAGTGCGAGCCGCAGCTCGGCAAACGTGGCCTCTACGGCTCGCTCGGCGGTGGCACAGAGGGCCGCGACCAACAGCTGGCCAGACTCTGGGTGCTCAATCTCTCCGACGGCGAGCACACGCTGTTGGCAATCGCCGAGCGGTCGAGGATGAGTTTTGCCAGGATCGCCGAGGCGGCGGCAGCGCTGCTCGCGGCCGAGCTGCTGGAAGTGGTGGAGTAAAGGAGTCATCTCATGCGCGTGCTTCTTACCGGTCATCAGGGCTTTATCGGCGCGGTGGCCGTTCCCATGCTCATCGACGCCGGCCATGAAGTGGTCGGGCTCGACTCCGGTCTCTTCGACGACTGTCGCTTTGGCAGCGAAGAGCCACCCGCGGGCCCCGCCATCCGCAAGGACTTTCGTGACGTGGAGCCCGCCGACCTCGAAGGCTTCGATGCAGTCCTCCACCTGGCGGCTCTGTCCAACGATCCCCTGGGCAACATCGATGGAGATCTGACCTACGACATCAACCTCGACGGCTCGGTGCGGCTGGCCAAGCTGGCCAAAGAGGTCGGGCTCGAGCGCTTTGTGTTCGCCTCCTCTTGCAGCACCTATGGTGCCGCCGGCGACGATCTGCTCGACGAAGAGGCCGACTTCAACCCGGTCACACCCTACGGCATCGCCAAGGTGAAGGCCGAGCAGGGCTTTGCCGAGCTGGCCGACGACAACTTCAGCCCCACCTTTATGCGCAACGCCACCGCCTACGGCGTCTCACCCCGTCTGCGTCTGGACATCGTGCTCAACAATCTGGTGGCCCACGCCCACACCACCGGCCGGGTCTACATGATGAGCGACGGCACCCCCTGGCGGCCCATCGTCCACCTGCGCGACATCGTGGCGGCCATGATTGCCGCCGCCGAGGCCCCCCGCGAAGCGGTGCACAACCAGGCGTTCAACGTCTGTCAGACCACGGAGAACTACCGCATCCGCGAGCTGGCCGAGATCGTGGCCGAGGTGGTACCCGGCTCACGCATCGAGTACGCCGCCGATGCCGGGCCCGACAAGCGCACCTATCGGGTCGACTGCAGCAAGATCGCCGAGCTGCTCCCCGCCTTCGAGCCCCAGTGGAACGCCCGCCAGGGCGCCGAGGAGCTCTACGCCGCCTACCAGGCCGCCAATCTGACCAAGGAAGATGTCGAGGGGCGGCGATTCATCCGGCTCAAGCACATCAAGGGGTTGATGGAGAGCGGGAAGTTGGGGGCGGATCTGCGGTGGACGAAGGCGGCAGT
>CALILB010000070.1 GCA_938016625.1 uncultured bacterium
GCCTGCATCTCGTACTGGATCTCCTGGAAGGCCACCTTGGCGCGGCTCACCAGCTCTTCGACCGACATCTCCACACCCAGCTGACGCAGATTGAAGGCATACATCTCCGGTGGCATCCTGGTATCCGTGCGACAGCGAGGCAGCATCTCGGCCCGCACAAACGCGTTCCAGGCCTCGACCTGCTGCTCGAGTGCCGCGAACGCCGGCTGCCACCCCTCGAGCTCATACTGCTCGAACAGCTGCCGGGTGCCGGACACCAGCCGGTCGGTTGTCGCCAGGTCGGTCTCGATCTCCTCTTGGACCGGTCCCAGCAACTCCGTTTTCTTCATCCGGGTACGCAAATAGCGCTCGTACTGCTCGGTGAGCGGGGCGTACCCCTCCTCCAGACCGGCAAAGCGGTTCAGTCGTACCACCGCCGCCGGGTAGCGGGCCGGGTCGACCTGCTCGTCCAACAGCACGCGAATCCCGCGGAAGATGTCCTCCGGCACGTCTTCGTAGTCCAAAAGGTACTTCTGCTCGAGACGGATGTCCTCGAGATTGAGACTCGTCTCTCGGATGAGGATCTCTAGATCCTGCTGGACCGCCGGGTGGGTCTCGGCGGCCAGTCGCTTCTCCAGCTCGACCCTGGCCCCCTCCAGATCGGCCAGAATCAACTCCACGACATCGAGTGGCAGCTGGATGATCTCCTCGTCCACCCCCGGCAGACCCAGCTGGCTGCCAAACGTTGGCGCCCAGCGGGCCAGAATCCCGAGCAACACCTGGCTGTTCTGATTGCTCTTCTCCACCCACGACTCTTCACTCTGGGCGGCGACGTTTACCGGCGCGGCGAAAACTGCTACCAGACACACTCCGACCAGCAACATCGACCCAGTGACCACAGATTTGTTCACGGGACACCTCCATTGACCATCGTTACCAAACACTACGCCCCTCCCCGTAACTTGTTTCGCCGGGGCTGGTAGGGGTGTAGAGGCACCATCTGGCAAACTCAAGCAGTGAACCGAGGCAAGATTCCGCTCCAGCCCGGCGAACGACCTTTAGAATCGAAAAAGGTAGAACGATCAGTGTCTCTGTGTTGGAGGATGCTCCTGAGCCCGGAGGTTCCGATTGAATCTGAGTGACAGGCTGCTCCGCCTACTCGGCCATCCCCACTTACCGTTCGTGGTGGCGGTTCTCGCGGTCCTTCTGTGCGCACCCTCGCTCTGGCTCGGGCTCCAGAATGACGATCACATCCTCCGCCTGGTCCTGTCGGATCCACCCCTCGACCCCGAGTGGACGCGCTCGCCGGGCGACGCCTTCGCGTTCATCAACGGCGACGAGGAGCTCATTCGAACCGCCGTCGAGACCGGCCGACTCCCGTGGTGGACTCACCCGAGGCTCCAGCTCGCGTTCCTTCGCCCGATCACGAGCATCACCCATTGGATCGATTTTCGCGTCTGGCCGGATCTGCCCTGGCTCATGCATCTCCAGTCGCTCCTCTGGTTTGCCGCCGCTGTCTTCGCTGCTGCGGTGCTCTACCGGCGGCTCCTACTGCCCGCCTGGGTCGCCGGCCTGGCGGCGCTGCTTTTCGCGATCGATGACGCACACGGGTTACCGGCGGTATGGCTGGCCAACCGCAACGCCTGCATCGGCGTGTTCTTTGGGCTGGTGGCACTCATCGCCCACGATCGCTGGCGCCGCGACGGCTGGCGTCCAGGCGCGTTCGTTGCACCCCTCGCGCTCTTGCTGGGATTGCTGGCGGGTGAGATCGCCCTGGCGGCCTGCGGCTACCTCTTCGCCTACGCTCTCTTCCTCGACACCGGTACCTGGCAGGGCCGTCTCGCCAGCCTGGTGCCCGGCGGTCTTGTCGGTGTGGCGTGGTGGATCGCTTATCGTGCCCTGGGTTATGGCGCCAGCGGCTCGGGCGTCTACATCGACCCCGGAGCCAATCCGATCGAATTCACGCGGGCATTGGTGGAACGCCTTCCGATCCTGTTGTTCGGGCAGTGGGTGTTTCCATCCGGCCTCTACCAGATGTTTTCACAACAGGCCGGACGCATCTTATGGGTCGTTGCCGCTACCGCGCTGGCGGTGATTTCCGGTCTGCTCCTTCCCATCCTCAAACGGAATCGAGTGGCGCGCTTCTTTGCTCTCGGCATGATCCTGTCTTTGATTCCGGCGTCCGCAACGTTCCCGGACGACCGCCTGCTGTTCTTCGCCGGCTTTGGTGGAATGGGGCTGCTGGCGCAATTCCTGGCCGCAGTTTGGAACCGGGACGATTGGGTACCTTCAGCCCCTCTCCGCCGCCTGCCGCTGCAGGTCGCGTTCTGGGCGTTCGCGGTGATTCATCTCGTCTTCGCGCCGCTCAGTCTGGCAAACACCGCCAACACGGTGAGGAGATTTGGCACCCTCATCGAGCGCGCCTCGTCAAGCTTGCCTTCGGATCCCGGGATACGTGATCAGATCGCCGTCATCGTCAATACGCCGACAGTCTTCATCTCGTTTTACGGTCCATTGGTGCAGGCTTTGCAGGGTCGCCCCATCCCAAGCCGCACCCTGATCCTCGGTTCAGGCATCTACCCCACGACTATCTCCCGGCCAGCCCCAGACGTGCTCGCGATCCGTCCGGACGGCGGTTATCTGCCCTTGCCTGGCAGCCCACGGCCCGGCCGCGAGGCGTCGCAGCCCGCCTTTCACCCGGCCTATTTTTTCCAAATGCTGGACCACCTCTACCGCGATGCGACGCCGATGAGAGTAGGGGATCGGATTGGCTACGGCGGCGCCACGGTCGAGATCGCCGACGTCACCGAAGATGGTCGCCCAAGTGAAGTGAGGGTTCATTTCAACGTAGATCTTGAAGATTCCTCTCTGCGCTTGCTTCAGTGGAAGGGCGGAGTCTACGTTCCATTCGAACCCCCCGAGGTCGGCGAAACCGTGGTCCTGGCCGCCGTGACTTTCCCTGAGGGCGCGCCCTGATGTCTCAGAGGCTAGCTTGGCAACTGGGCCCAGGGCGCTCGTGACGCGACCCGCGGGACTTCTACCACCGGCTGCTATGTCTTGGCTTCGTACCAGGTCGGGCCGTGGCCGAGATCGACGACCAGCGGGACACGGAGCTCGGCGACGCTCTCCATTTCGGTCTGCGCCAGCTGTGACGCCGCTTCGAGGTCCGCTTCCGGGACTTCGAAGACCAACTCGTCATGGACGGTGAGGATGAGGTGGGTCTCGGGGTACTCATCGAGCAGTCGTTGGTGGATGGCGATCATCGCCTTCTTGAGCAGGTCGGCGGCGGTACCCTGGATACGAGCGTTGATGGCCATCCGCCGGGAGTTCTCCCTCAGATTCCAGTTCTTGCTCTTGATGTCGGGCAGCCAGCGGACGCGGCCATAGAGGGTCTCGACCTTCCCGTCGTCCTCCGCTAGCGCCAGGGTCTCTTCCATGTAACGTCCAACCTCTCCGTACTGCTCCAGATAGGCGTCGATGAAGGCCTTGGCCTCGGGCTGGGGAATACCCAGATTGTTCGCCAGGCCAAAGGGGCTGATGCCGTAGATGATGCCGAAGTTGATCGCCTTGGCCGCCCGGCGCTGCTCGGCTGTCACCAGCTCGGGGGCCGCGCCAAAGACGCTCGCGGCGGTGGAGCGGTGGATGTCCTGACCGGCCTCGAAGGCCTCGATCAGCGCCGGCTCCTCGGCGATGTGGGCCAGCACCCGCAGCTCGATCTGGTTGTAGTCGGCGACCAGCAGCTGGCGGCCCGCGGGCGCGACAAAGGCCTTGCGGATCTGCTGCCCGGTTTCGGTGCGCACCGGGATGTTCTGCAGGTTGGGGCTGGCCGACGACAACCGGCCGGTGGCGGCCACCGCCTGGTTGAACCGGGTGTGCAGCCGGCCCTCCTCGTCCACCAACGCCGGCAGGGCGTCGACATAGGTCGACTTGAGCTTGGCCAGCTCGCGATAGCGCAGAATCTGCTCCGGCAGCGGGTAGCCGCGCAGCGCCAGCTCCTGCAGGGTCTCGGCGCTGGTGGAATAACTCTTGGTCTTACGCGTCTTCTTGAGCACCGGGTAGTCGAGCTTCTCGAACATGATCTCGCCCAGCTGCCGGGGTGAGTTGATGTTGAAGCGCTCACCCGCCAGCTCGTAGATCTCCTTCTCCAGCTCGACCAGCTCGGATCCCATCTCCTGGGACATCCCGGCCAGGAAATCGGTATCGAGGAGAACTCCCGTCTCCTCCATACCCACCAGCACCGGTAGCAGAGGGGCTTCGAGCTGCCAGTAGATCTCGGCCAGCCCACACTCCTCCAACTCCGGACGGAGACGCTCTTCGAGCCTGCGGACGAGCTCCACCCGCTCACCGGCATAGGCCAGCAGTGGCCCCTGCCCCGGTTCCGGCTCCACCCCTTTTCCCCACCCGACGTCGGTCGGGCTGAGCGTCTTCAATCCCAGGCGGTCCAGGCTCAGCTCTTCCAGGGTGTGCGCACGCAGGGCCGAGCGCAGCAGGTACGAGGCCAGCATGGTGTCGAAGAAACGGGCGCGAGCCGCGGGTCCGGTGACCGAGAGTCTGAGCACCTCTTTGAGATCGTGACCGACGAGCTCCAGGTCCGGGTCGGCCAGCCACCGGTCGAGCGAGTCGGCAACGGCCCCCTCCATCCCCTGGCGACGGTTGTCCGCGTAGACGACCGGGCCGGTGCGACCGCCGACGGCCAGCCCTACCGGTTCCTTGTCGCCGATCACCGCCGCCACGACCTCCTCGGTGAGATCCGCGGTGGCCTTCCCCCACTCTTTGGCCGAGGTCGTCTCCTCGGCGGCCGGTAACGGCTCGGTCTCGCCCGTCGACTTCAGCTCCTCCAGTAGCGAGAAGAACTCCATCTCGCGATAGAGCTCCTCGAGCGCATCCCGGTCGGGGGGGTCGTGTTGCAGCTCCGCGGCCTCGAACTCGATCGGCAGATCGGTGTGGATGGTGACCAGCTCGTGTGACAACACCGCCTGGTCCCGATGCTCCTGGAGACCCTCGCGGTAGCTCTTGCGCCTGACCTCGTCAGCGCGCTCGAGCAGCTCGTCGAGCGAACCGAA
>CALILB010000071.1 GCA_938016625.1 uncultured bacterium
CTTACCGGGCCGGAGCGTAGTCCCGCCAGGCATTGCGCACACCCTGGTACGCCCGGTAGGACTTGACCAGAGTCCCGGGGAGCTCTCGTAGTGGGTACTTGGCCAGAAAGGCGAGTCCCTTGGAAGGTGGGATCGCGCTCATGTAGAGATGATTGAGCTCCTCATAGAACTCTTTCAAGGGTAACCGCGTCGGCAACAGAGTGTGCAGAAAGTCGAAGAATCTGGTGTCGTGGGTCAGCATCTCGTCCTTCACTTCATCGTAGAGATCGGTACCCGGCAACGGTGTCAGGACCGCAAAAGAGGCGAACTTCAGCTCCAGTTGGCGGCAGTAGCGTCTCATTGCAGCGAAGTCCTCTTTGTCGAAATCGGGTCGCACGATAAACGAGGCATAGATGTCGATGCCGAGATCGTTCAGAATCCTGGCCGCAGCCTCGTTGTCCTCGACCGTCGAAGCCTTGTTGACATACTCGAGATCCTCCTTCCGGAACGACTCGAAGCCGACAAAGAGACGCTCGAGACCGACGTCGCGCCACATCTCGAGCAGATCGGGGTGCCTGGCCACCGTGTCGCTGCGACCATAGAGAAAGTAGCGTTTGTCGAGTTCCGCCTGTTCGATCAGATGGGCGAGCTTCTTCATCCGGCCGTAGTCCAGCAGGGACTCGTCATCGGCAAAGAAGATGAACTCCTCGTCGATCGCGGTCAGCTCCTCGACAACCTTCTCGGGCTTTCTTCTGAAGTAGTGACCGCCGGCCAGCTTCCACAGCGCACAGAAGCTGCACCGGTAGGGGCAACCCTTCGAGGTGCGGATAGAGGCCAGAGGTTTCATGTACTCGGAGTAGTACTCACCCCGGTAAGCCGCGGTCGGACTTCGATCCGGAAATGGGAAGGCGTCGAGATCGATGTCGTGCGGGCCACCCTCGCCGGGCCCCTTCTTTCCCCGGGCCCGCACCACCCCCGGGACACTGGTGATTCCTTCGCCACCCTCGAAGCGCCGGACCATCTCTCTGAACGGCAAGATCCCCTCGCCGGCGACAACGACGTCGATAAAGGGCGACTCGAAGTCCTCGGCTGCCACTGTGGCGTGATGACCTCCGACCACGGTGAGCACCTCCGGGTTCCAACTCTTGACCTCCCGACAGAGCTCTCTGACCACGCTGACATGGACCGTATAGGCGGTAAATCCAACGACATCGGGTTGGAACTCGTCGAATACGGCTTTCACGTCGTGATCGAGACGCTGGTCGTGGATCCTCACATCGTGATCGCCCACTACACCGGCAGCGAGGTATTCGAGGGCCAGCGGCTCGAAGAGAAATACATCCTCACCACCCAGGGTGAGGGGCGCTTTGGCCGGTTCCACTAGAAGAATTCTCATGACACCGACTCCGCTCGGCGTTTTATACCCAGAAGACACTTGCGCATCATGATGATCTCGAAGGCATCGAGGACCAGTCGGGAACGAAGTCCATCCGCCCCTACCCTCAAACGCGTCACCAGGCGGGTCTTGTCCGCAGTGGTCTCATAAAGCCCCCACGCCCAGGTGGCCTCGGTGTCGCTCTGAAAGACCAGCAACAGACTCTTGGCGGGTTCCAGTATCTCCACTCTGGCATCGGCATCGTGACTCATCGGCATCATGTCCCCTACACGGAGCTCCTGGAGCTCGGGAATGATGCGCTCGGCGCTGGGGATACCGTCGTTGTCGAGCTGATCCCAACTGTAGAACCCGGCCCGCCGGTAGCCCATCTGGACGAGCCAGGGCCAGATCTCTTCGCGGCTCGCAGCGATCGTCACCGCCCGCGTGGCGTCGAACATGGGGCTGGCGACGAGGTCGTCGCCGGGCATTGGACGGGCGATCTCCTCGTCGGTAGCTCCCCAGGTCCGTGCCCAGGGCCGATAGACCAACCAGAATAGGCTGATGACCAGTACAGATATGAAGCCGGCGAGAACCGCGGTCTTCCTGGGGCTCATGGCGAGCCTCCCCCTATAGAATAGTACGCACTGGCTCCCACAGCGTTTCGTGCAGTTGGTGAAGTCGGACCCGGAGCCCCGACCAGTAGTCTATTGAAGGAGAACCGCACTCGTGAACCAGAGCACTCCCGCAGCGCACTTTCAGACCCCCGTGATCGAGCTCGGTGTCGACCGCCGCGCCGCGTTTGTTACCCGCACCTACGTCCATCTGTTTGCCGCCATTCTGGCCTTTGCCGGGATCGAGATCTATCTCTTCTCCTCGGGGCTTGCCGAGCGGCTGGCGGTCAGCATGTTGAGTGTCTCCTGGCTGTGGATTCTGGGCGGCTTCATCGTCGTCGGCTGGCTTGCCAGCCGTGCGGCCCACACCGCGACATCGCTGGGGGCACAGTACGCAGCTCTGGCCGGCTATGTCATCGCCAACGCCATCATCTTCGTGCCGCTGCTCTACATGGCCCAGGCGGTGGCGCCGGGCGCCATCCAGAGCGCCGCGCTCGCCACCCTCGCGGGATTCGGCGGGTTGACCCTGGTGGCCTTTGTCACCAGGAAGGACTTCTCCTTCCTTGGAGCCCTGCTCAAGTGGGGCTTTATCGTGGCCCTGATCCTCATCGTGGCCGGGGTTCTATTCGGCTTCGAGCTGGGGACCTTCTTCTCGGTGGCGATGATCGCCCTGGCCGGTGGTGCCGTTCTCTACGACACCTCGAACGTGCTCCACCACTTTCCGGAGGACCGTCACGTGGGAGCGGCGCTCGAGCTCTTCGCCTCCATCGCCCTGATGTTCTGGTATGTCCTGCGTCTCTTTATGAGCCGGGACTGAACAGAGCCGGACTCTGGTAGGGCGTCAGACCGCGCGGCACCGTGGACCGAGAAACCGCAAAAATGCGCCGCCGATCTAGGTGAAGTTGGCTGCCGTCCGAGGAAGTCAGTCATTCTTCATGTCGGGCGGTGTCGGAGTCTCGGGTTCGCCCGCATAGCCTTCGAGCTCCTGGAGCAGGACCTCGACTGCCTTTTCGATCGACGGATCGCCGCCAGCCGCGATGGCCTCGGGTAGATCCCACACCTCGATATCCGGGGGCACGCCCTCATTCTCCACGGCCCATTCACCCTGGGCCGTATAGAACCGAAAGGTTGGATAGAGGATGCCACCGCCATCCACCAGCATGGGATTGCCCGAGAGTCCGATCAAGCCGCCCCAGGTGGTGGTGCCGATGAGTTTTCCCAAACCCTGCTTGCGGAAGTAGTAGGGCAGCGCATCCCCACCGGAAGCAGCGTATCCATTGATCAGCATGACCTTTGGCCCATCGTGCCGATAGCCCGGGGTGGAAAAGGAGTCGATCCCACGCCGCGACCAGTACGACAGGGTGGTGCGCGAGAGCATTTCGATCATTCGATCGGGGATGAACCCACCGCCGTTGTATCGGTCGTCGACGATCAATCCCGGCTTGCTGACCTGGCTGTAGAAGTACTTCTGCATCATCCGGTTGCCCGCCTGAGCCGTGTTTGGCAGGTGGATATAGCCGATTTTGCCGTCCGACAATTTGTCGACCAAGGCGGCCCGACTGGCCACCCAATCGCGGTACCGGAGTGATCTCTCGCTGGCGATGGTCCGGACCACGACTTCACGGGCACCACTCGAAGTCGGACCCGAGTTGAGGGTCAAGGTGACCTGCTGGTCACTCTTGCCTTCGAGCAGAGCATAGGGGTTGTCCGCAGTGGTCAGCTCCACCCCGTCAATCGCCAGGAGGAAATCCCCTTCGCTGGCGTCGACCCCCTGCTCGGTCAAAGGGGAGCGATATTCGTCGTCCCAGTTCTCGCCAGGGAATATCTTGGCGATCCGGTATCGACCCGATGCGTCGGCCTCGAACTCGGCGCCGAGCATGCCGCCTTCTACTCGCTCCACCGACGGCTCGTCTCCGCCTTGCACATAGGTGTGTCCGGCCTCGAGCTCGCCGACCATCTCACCAAAGATGAAGTCCAGATCCCGCCGGTGCCCGATATGAGGCACCAGAACCCCGTACCGCTCTTTCATGCCCTGCCAGTCGACGCCATGCATCTGATCGTCGTAGAACCAATCGCGACCGATGCGCCAGGCTTCAGCGAACATCTGTGTCCATTCGGCACGGGGATCGAGCTTCATCTTCAGGCTCGAAAGGTCCACCGCCTCGCCCTCCTCACCCGCTTTGGCGGCCGAGATCTTCCAGCTGTCGCCCTGCTGATAGAGGACGTTCTCGCCTTTGGCGGCGAGCACGTACTGCTCGACTCCCGAGGCGATCTCTTTCTCCTCCTTGGCCTCCAGGTCGTAACGCATCAGAGAGGGTGTACCGTTGTCAGGGAACTTCAGATAGAAGATCGAACCTTCGTTCGCCGACAGCGCGTCGTAGTTGCCCGGTTCGATTCCCGGCAGAGCCACGATGCGATTGACGATTCCCTCGGCCGTCACTTCCACTTGCGGAGACTCTTCCTCCTCCCCGTTCTCCTTCTCACCGTTCTCCTCCTCCCCTTCGCTGTCTTCCGGGTCGACAATCTCGACCTCGTCGCTCTTCATCGGGAATAGATGATCGGTCTCCGGATCCAGCGCCGCCGCGTAGATGCGGCTGGCGTTGTCATAGACGAAGTTGAATTCGAAATCGGAGAAGTTGATGTTGTAGTCCCGGTCGCTCTGGAAGAAGAGATACTTGCCGTTGGCGCCAAAGACCGGATTGTAGTCGAAGCTCAGCCCGTCACCAAGAACGGAATGGATGGCGCTTGCCAGCGAGTAGACCGCCAACACCGGCTGATCTGTTTCCGGATGGGTCGTCTCATAGACCACCCAGCGGCTGTCGGGCGACCAACGGTAGACATCGAG
The DNA here is from genome assembly GCA_938016625.1 of uncultured bacterium. GTDB lineage: Bacteria > Acidobacteriota > Thermoanaerobaculia > Multivoradales > JAHEKO01 > M0029. The sequence goes on from CALILB010000071.1 coordinate 4,811, forward strand.
ATCCCCTCGCCGGCCCTTGTCGACCTCGGTAACCACACCCGAGGAGACATCCAGGATGTAGAGCCGGCTGCTGCTGTCTGCAAACGCCAGTTTCTCGGCGTCGGGACTCCATACCGCCGGATAGCGCCACACACGACTGTCCCTTGTCACCTGGCGAGGCTCGTCCCGGCCGTCCTGCGAACGGATATAGAGCTCCATCTCACCGGTCGCGTCGGAGAAGTAGGCGATCCAGCGGCCATCCGGAGACCAGGCGGGAGAGCTCTCGCGCACGCCCTGAGTATTCGTCAGGTTGCGGGTGGCACCGTTCTTGGCCGGTACCGAAAAGAGATCGCCGCGCGCCTCGAAGACGGCACGTTTGCCGTCCGGTGATACATCGGCGGCCGCGACCTGGTCGCTCACTTCCACCCAACGAGGCATCGTCGAGGGGAGATCGCTGGCTATGGTGACCTCGATCTTGCGGACCTCTTTGGTTCCCAGATCGAGACGGTAGAGCCAGCCGCCGTTCTCGAAGACGATGGCCTCGGGACCGAGGCTCGGCCAAAGAACGTCGTATTCGCCGAAATCGGTGACCTTGCGGATCTCACGCGTCCCGGTGTCGTAGGCGAAGATGTTTAAAGTATGCTCGCGGTCCGAAGTGAAGTAGATGGTCTCCCCGTGCCACATCGGATAGTTGTCACTACCCTGCCAGTCGGTCAGACGCTTCGACTGCATCGCCTCGAGATCGAATGTCCAAATGTCTTGATTGCGCCCTCCCAGATGACGCTTCCAGGTGCGAAACTCCCGGTCGAAGTAGGTGTAGGCCAGCTCGCTACCAGTTGGCGAGAAAGTGGCACTCCCACCGACCTGGATGGGCAGCGGCTTCTCCAAACCGCCCGCTGGATCGACGACGTAGTAGAGACCCGGTCGCTGTCCCCACGGAGTCCGATTCATCCGCACCAGAATCTTGCCGTCTGGGCTCCACCCTTGGACCCAATAGTCGAAACCCCCGCGCGGCGGCATCGCACCCACGTCGTTATAAAAGGTCAACTGCTTTGGCTGCCCCCCAGATGAAGGGACTACGAAGGTCTGGCGGGTGCCGCTGTACTCGGCCGAGTACGCCACCCACTGACCGTCGGGCGAGATCTTGGGCGTGAGCTCGACGCCCTCGTGCGAGGTGAGACGCCAGGCGCGCCCGCCGGTGGACGAGGCTCGCCAGAGGTCCCCGCCGTACGCGAAGACCACGAAATCCTTGTGGATGGTCGGGTATCGCAAGAGCCGCGCTTCGTCGGCGGTCGAGATGGACGGAACGGCCACCAGCGCCGCCAGGATCAGAAAAGATGCGAAGGCACCAAGGGATCGGGAAGAACGGGTCATCATCTTCACTCCGGAGAAGGATTTAGGAAATGGCATGAGCCGACAACCTATCGGCCGGTCGATAGTCTAACGAATTAGCAGCCCCAAGGGTTGCCTGCCAAGGGCACCCGCGGGCTCAGGCCGCGCGATCGTCGAGGATCTCTTTCGCCGGCTCGGTTGCCACTTCACCACGCGCCTTGGTGGCCGCCAGATAGGTGTAGGTGGCGGGGACGACGAAGAGCGTCAGAAAGGTGCCGACCAGCAGGCCGCCGATGACCGCGATTCCCATTGGCATCCGGCTTTCGGCACCGGCGCCGAGGGCCAGGGCGATCGGCAGCGTACCCAGGATGGTGGAGATGCTGGTCATCAGTACGGGACGGAAGCGGGCTGCGGCCCCTTCGCGGATCGCTTCCTCGACGCTCAGACCGGCATCCCGTCTTTGATTGGAGAACTCGACGATCAGGATGCCGTTCTTGGTGACCAGACCGATCAGCATGATCATGCCGATCTGGGAAAAGATATTGAGGGTCTGCTCGAAGTACCAGAGGGCGACAAGCGCCCCGGCCAGGGCCAGCGGCACGGTGAGCATGATGATGAAGGGATCGCGGAAGCTCTCGAACTGTGCGGCCAGCACCAGGTAGATCAGTACCAGAGCGAGGACAAAGACATAGGCCAGGCTGCGCGAGCTCTCGGCATAGTCGCGCGACTGGCCGGCCAGGTCGCTGGCGAAACTCTCATCCAGGATCTCATCGGCGATCCGTTCCATGGCCTCGATACCGCCGGCAATGGTGTAGCCCGCCTCCAGACCGGCCGAGACCGTGGCCGAGACATAGCGGTTGAAGCGGAAGAGCTGGGGTGGACTGCTCTCCTCGTAGACCCGCACCACCTTGTCGAGCAGAACCGGTTCCCTTCTCAGCCCCGGCACGTAGAGGTTCCGAACATCGAAAGACTCGTTGCGGCTTTCCGGCGTCACCTGGGCGATAACCTCGAACTGTTTGCCGTCGACCACGAAGTAGCCCACACGCTGTTCGCTCAGAGACAGCTGCAGCGTCTCGGCGATGTCGAGCGCTGAGACTCCCAGATCCCGGGCCCGGGTGCGATCGATCTCCACCCGTAACTCCGGCTTGTCGAACTCCAGGTTGAGGTCAGTCACCGAAAACACCGGGTCGGCTGCCGCACGTTTCATAAAGGCCGGTAGCACCTCTTTGAGCCGCTCGAGATTGGGTGCCTCCAGCACGAACTGCACCGGCAGCCCCCGCCGGCGTCCTACGGCGATGGTGGGATCCTGGGTGACAAAGGTCCGCGCCCCCTGGAGTCGCCCAAGACTGGTCTGGAGAGCGTTGGCAACCTCCATCTGGGTCCGCTCCCGCTCATCGGGTGCCACCAGCCGCAGCCGCATATAGCCGTTGTTGACCGAGCTCGAGGCACCAAAGCCCGGCGAGGTAACCGTGATCAGGGTGTGGGCCTCGGGTACGACCTCGCTCGCCAGCGCGATCTGGTCGTCCATGTAGGCATCCATAAAGGCGAAAGTGGCCCCCTCGGGACCCCGGCTGTTGACGCGGAGGGTGCTGCGGTCCTCCATCGGGGCGAGCTCGGACGGCAGCGTCTGGAAGAAGAGCACCACCAGGGCGAGACAGGCCAGCAGGATCGGCCCGGCCAGCCAGCGGCGGCGCAGCAGGCCATCGAGGCTCTCCCGATACCTCCTGGTCAGCCAGGCGAAGAAGGGCTCGGTGCGCTCATAGAGCCAGGGGTGGCGATCCCGCCGCTTGAGCAGTCGGGTCGAGAGCATCGGCGTCAGGGTGAGGGCCACAAACGAGGAGATGATGACCGCCGCCGCCAGGGTGAGACCGAATTCCCGGAAGAGCATGCCGGTGAGACCGCCGAGAAAGAAGATCGGCAACAGCACTGAGACTAGGGCCAGGGTGGTGGCGACCACTGCAAAGAAGATCTCGCGTGTCCCCAAGATCCCGGCCTCGATCGGCGACATTCCGCGCTCGATCTTGGCGTAGATGTTCTCCAGCACCACGATGGCATCGTCGACCACCAGACCGATGGCCAGCACCAGACCCAGGAAGGTGAGCACATTGAGCGAAAACCCGGCCAGGTACATGACAAAGAAGGTGCCGATCAGAGACACTGGGATGACCAAGACCGGCACGATGGTGGTCCGCCAATCGCGTAGAAACGAGAAGATCACCAGGATCACCAGCGATAGGGCGATCAAGAGGGTCTGCTCGACCTCCGAGATCGATTTGCGGATGTACTGCGAGGCATCGAAGCCGTAGTCCACACCGATGTCCGGCGGCAGGTTCTTCTCGATCACCGTCACCCGCCGCCGGAACTCGTCCACGATCTCGATGAAGTTGGCCCCCGGCTGGGGTCTGGCCACCACCGCGACCATGGGAACGCCGCCCTTCTTGAGCACGGTGCGCTCGTTGAGTGGCCCGATCTCGGCCGAGCCCACATCGCGAAAGCGGACGACCCGTCCGCCCTCGGTCTTCAAGATGAGGTCCTCGAATTCCTCCGGTGTCTGCAGACGGCCCATGGTCCGCACCGGAAGCTCCACCTCCTGTCCCTCGATGCGGCCACCGGGAAGCTCGACATTCTCCCGCCGCACCGCATTGCGCACATCCACCGGCGACAGCCGATAGGCAGCCAGCTTATTGGGATCGATCCACAGCCGCATCGAGTAGCTCTTGTCACCCCAGATCTGGATGCGACTCACCCCGGGTATAGTCTGCAGCCGCTCGACGAAAATCTCGTCTGCCAGCCGCGACAGCTCGAGCAGATTACGCTGACTGGAGCGCACCGTCAGCATGACGATCGGTGGGGAGTCCGCGTCGGCCTTGGCCACCGACGGCGGTTCCACGTCCTGGGGTAGCCGACCCAGGGTGCGAAAGACCCGATCGCGGACGTCGTTCGCCGCTCGTTCCAGATCCTCACCGAGCACGAACTCCACCCGGATGGTGCTCCGTCCTTCACGGCTGACCGAGGTGAGCGTGCGGATGCCTTCGACGCTGTTGATCTCCTCCTCGAGTGGCTCGGTAATCTGCGACTCGACCACCTCGGCGCTGGCTCCTCGGTAGTTGGTGGATACAGTAATGATCGGCGCATCGACAGATGGGTACTCACGCACCCCGAGAAAGGAGAGACCAATCAAGCCAAAAAGCACGATGGCCAGCGACAGGACGATGGCCAGGACCGGTCGGCGGATGCTGATGGACGACAGGCTCACGACTACAGGTTCCCTTCCCCCTCCACCTCGACCGCGATCCCGACTCGCAGTCGAGGGATATTCGAGACGATCACCCGTTCTCCCGGCTCCAGACCGCGGGTGATCTGTACACGAGTCTCGGTTCGAATCCCAGTCTCGACCACCCGCGGCTGGGCCAGACCCTCCTCCAATACAAAGACCTTTTTTCCACCCAGCTCAGGCACCACGGCGATCGCGGGCACCGACAGGGCCTCTGACACCTCCCGCACGGCCACCCTCACCTCGGCAAAGGCGCCCGGTAGCAGCGTGCCCTCCGGATTGGGGGCAGTGGCCCTCAGGGTGAGACTTCGGGTCTCGAGATCGATGGCGGGCTCGAGGGCGTAGACCCTGCCCATAAACTCGCCATCGAGACCCTTGATCCCGAAACGGACCGGATCGCCCACAGCCAGATCGCGGGCATAGGCCTCGGGCACCGAGAACTCCACCTTGACCGGGTCGATGTCCTGGAGGGTGGTGAGCCGTGTCTGGCTGGAAACGTAGGATCCCGGACTGACCGCACGCAGACCGATGATGCCGCTGAACGGCGCCCGGACCTCGGCCTTCTCGAGCTCCACTTCGCTCAGCAGGAGCTCGGCCTGCAACACGTTGAGCTGACTGAGGGTCGACTCGTACTCCTCTTCGCTGACCAAGCCCTCATCCAGGAGCTCCTGCTGGCGCGCCTCCTGGCGCTGGACGAGCTCGAACCGATGCCGCGCTCGCTCCCGCTCGGCGCTCAAAGTGGAGGTGTCGAGCTTCACCAGAACCGCCCCCGCCTCCACCACCGAGCCCTCG
>CALILB010000072.1 GCA_938016625.1 uncultured bacterium
CATTCGACCATGATTCAGAGTTTCGGACCCGAAGCTCGGGGCTCGGCCTGTAGCGCCACCCTGGTGGTCTCCGACTCGGAAGTTCTCTATCCGTACATTCATCGCCCCGACATTTTTGTAGTCATGTCGTCGGAGGGCTACGACAAGTTCCGTGACGAGCTCAAAGACGACGGGGTGCTGATCTATGAAAGCGATCTCGTCAAGCCGACTTTCAAGGAGGGGCAGAAAGCCTTTGGTGTCCCCTCCACCCGCATTGCCGAGTCGCTGGGCCGGGCCATCGTGCAGAACATCGTCATGGTCGGCTTTGTTACCGGAGTAACGAATCTTGTTCCCCGCGATGCCATGCGGGAGGCGGTCAAGCACTCGGTGCCTCCCGGTACCGAAGAGCTCAATCTCGCGGCCTTCGACAAGGGTCTCGAGCACGCCGACAAGGTGCTGAGCCAACCACAGGTCGAGGTCCCACAGCCGGACCTCGAGGAGGTGACGGCATGAGTGTGGCAGAAACAACAACCCGAGCAGAGTCACTGGGACTGGGTGGCGCCAGCCTGCTGGTGCCTTCGCTCCAGTCGGAGCCGCTGCCCATCAGTCGGATCAAACCGGCCCCGTGCACCCAGAAGTGTCCGGCCGGCATCAACGTCAAGGCCTACGTGTCACTCATCGCCGAGCATCGCTTTGCCGAGGCGCTGGAGGTCATCCGCCGGCATTGTCCGCTGCCGGGTATCTGCGGACGTATCTGCCACCACCCTTGTGAGATGGCCTGCTTGCGCAAGACGGTGGACGAACCGATCGCCATCCGCTCCCTCAAACGCTTTGTCTCCGATCTCGAACGGGATCTCCCGGCGCCGGCGTTGCTACCACGACCCGAAAGAACCGCCAAGATAGCCGTCATCGGCTCCGGCCCCGCCGGTCTGACCGCGGCCTACGACCTCAGTCTGGCCGGGTATCCGGTGACTATCTTCGAGGCCGACTCGGAGCCCGGTGGCATGCTGCGCTACGGCATCACCGAGTATCGACTGCCCCGGGATGTCATCGACTTCGAGATCGATTACCTGTGTCGGGCGGGGGTGGAGATCGAGACCGGTTGCAGGATCGGCGTCGATCTGGCCCTGGAAGAGCTGTTGGAGCGGGGTTACATGGCGACGCTCTTTGCCGTCGGTGCCCAGCTCGGTCGCCCTCTGGGTGTGCCCGGCGAGGAAGATTGCAGCCAGGTCGAGGACGCCCTGGCCTTCTTGCGACGAGTCAACGACGGCGACCGCACGCCGGTGAAGGGCAAGGTCGTGGTCATCGGCGGCGGCTCCACCGCGGTGGAGGCGGCCCGCTCGGCGCTGCGCTTGGGGGCCGAGTCGGTGGACATCCTCTACCGGCGCTATCGCGAGGAGCTGCTGGCCGACGAGGAAGAGATCCATGCGGCCGAGGCCGAGGGGATCGCCTTCCGCTTTCTGGTCGCCCCCATCCGGGCGATGACCGCCAACGGTCGCCTCGAGGCCCTCGAGTGTGTGCGGGTGGGTCTCGGTGAGCCGGATGCCAGCGGCCGCCGCAGCCCGATCCAGATCCCCGGCAGCGAGTTTACGGTTGCCGCCGACCTGGTGCTGGCAGCCGTCGGACAAAAGGCCGATCTCGGATTTGTCCCCGAGGAGTTTCAGGAGCGGGTGACCGAGTGGGGGCTGCTCAAGGCGGATCCCGAAACCGCGATGACCAGTTTGCAGGGGGTCTTTGCGGCCGGCGACGCGGTCACCGGTCCGGCAACGGTCGTCGAGTCCATCGGTAGCGCCCATCGGGCCGCCGAGTCGATTCGGCGCTATCTTGAAGAGGGCCAAGCGTCTTTCGACAAGCAGCGACCCGAGCGGCGGGCGGCGGTCGAGTACGGGTTGCCCGACACCTCGCCGCTCGAGGCCATGCGGCTGCGGCCCGATCTCATCATGCCCAAAAGGGGACGTGAGTTTCGCGAGGTGGAGAGGACCTTCAACGAGATGGACGCGGTTTCCGAGGCCAGACGCTGTCTGCGTTGCGGGCCCTGCGGCGAGTGCCGCATCTGCGCCCCGACCTGCCGACGCCGGCACATCATGGTGCGGTCGATGGCAGAGAACGGCGACTCGACCGGGACCAGCGTTCTGCTCAGAGCTCCGGGGAGCATCGCCATGAGCCTGAGCGCATCCCGTGCCGCTGCTGGTCAGCTCCTGCCGACTGCCAAGCCCCGACAACTGGTAGAGATCGGTTCTTCCGAGGGCAGTCCGGTGGAGATACTGCCGGTGCGAGCGAGGATTGTCGAAGAGCTCTGCCGCGGCTGCTCGAAGTGCATCGAGGTCTGTCCTTTCGAGGCCATCAGTCTCACCGAGGGGAACGGCACGCCGGCCAAGGCCAGGATCGAGCGGGCGCTCTGTCGCGGCTGCAACCTGTGCAACGGTGTCTGCCCGACCGAGGCGGCGGTGCCCACGGCCCTGTCGCCCGAATGGTGGGGCTCGCGGTTGGAGGATGCCTTCAACCAGGACGCCTCTGTTGCGGTGGAGCCCGAGCCGTACGTAGTTCTGGCCTGTCAACGCCGCGCCGGTTCGGTGGAGGAGGCTCTGCTCCGGCACGGCGTGCGGGTGGAAGTCATCCGCTTCCGCTGTGTCGGTCAAGTGGATGCCGGAATGCTGCTCGACCTCTACCGTCACGGGGCCCGAGGGATTCTCGTTGGCGGCTGTCTCAGCGAGCGCTGCCGATTCGGCTCGGGCGCCGAGTTGGCCGCCGAACAGGTCGAGCGGGCCCAGAGAATGCTCGGATTGATGGGTGAGGACGCGAGTCGTATCTGGTCGGACTGGTCTGTCGACCGGGCTGCCGATCCACTCAACGTTTCTGTACTTAAGATGGTGACCGAGACCCTCGATCCCGAGGGGACTCGTAAAGCCGTCAGCTGAGGAGCCAGAAAATGGGAGAACTGGCAGAACTGAAGCGGACCACGAGCGCGGCGCTTTGCCTCGAGTGCGGCAAGTGCAGCACCATGTGTCCGCTGGCCACATTCGGTGGGTTCTCGGCGGCGCGCATGATGTCCATCCAGGATCCGGAGACCGAGATACATGGTCACGCGGATGCAGTGCAGCGCTGTCTGACCTGCTCGTCATGCGAGGTGCGGTGCCCACAGGGTGTTCGCTACACCGACTTTGTCCGTGGCTTGCGGCACGAGGTGCCGCCGACGGCGCGGATGACCTGCCCGCACGGCGAGTTTGTGCAAGCCGCGGCGCGGCTTGCCGGCAGCTCCGAAGAGGTGGAGCGCGATCTGAGTTGGCTGGGTGACGACCTGAAGATCGCCGAAGAAGGGGAAGTGGCGCTGTTTGTCGGCTGCCTGCCGCTCTTCGACGTCTATTTCGGCAACGACTTCGGTGTCGAGATGCTGGAGATCGCCCGTTCGGCGGTCCGCATGCTCAACCGCGTCGGCATCGAGCCGGTGGTGTTGACCGAGGAGCGCTGTTGCGGCCACGACTTGTTGTGGGGTGGTGACCAGAAGACGTTCCAGGCCCTGGCCGAGGCCAACACTGCGGCCTACAAGGCCAAAGGGGTCAAACACATCCTCACCACCTGCGCCGAGTGCTGTCGCACCTGGGAGATCGACTACGCCGAGGCGGTGGAGAGCTATCAACCCAAGGTCGAGCACCTGGCCGAGTTCCTGGCCCCGATGCTCGGCAACGGCAAGCTCGCCTTTCGCGAGACCGACAACGGCGCCGTCACCTATCACGACTCCTGCCGGCTGGGGCGACAGCTGGGTGTCTACGATGCCCCGCGCCAACTGCTGTCAGCGGTACCCGGGACCGATCTCCACGAGATGGAGCGCTCGGGTCAGGATGCCCAGTGCTGCGGCACCACCGGCTTTGTCTTTTGCAACGGCGTCTCACGCGAGCTCCAGGCCAGGCGTCTGGAGAGCGCCGCCGCCACCGGGGCCACGAAGCTTGTGACCTCCTGCCCCAAATGCCTGATCCATTTCCATTGTGCCCAAACCGAGGACCGGCGCAACGAAAGAGAGACGCCGGTGATGCAAGTTCAGGACTTGACGGTTTATGCAGCCAACATGCTGACGACTCCCAAGGAGCCCGCGAAGGGCGCCGCCGAGGAGTCGGAGCAGACAGGAGAAGCCCTATGAACGAGGAAGCCCTGCGCGTCGGTGTCTTCGTCTGCGAATGCGGTCACAACATCGCGGGCACCGTCGACACGGAGGAAGTGGCGCGGTACTCGGAACAACTGCCCGATGTTGTGGCCGTGGTGCAGAACCGATACACCTGTGCCGACCCGGGTCAGAACGAGATCAAGGCGGCGATTGCCGAGCACAGTCTGAACCGCGTGGTGATCGCCTCCTGCTCGCCAAAGATCCACGAGCCGACCTTTCGCAGCTGTGTCGAGGATGCGGGTCTCAATCCCTATCTCATGGAGATGGCCAACATCCGCGAGCACTGCAGCTGGGTCCACATGCAGGACCGAGAGGCGGCGACGGCCAAAGCCAAGGATCTGGTGGCGAGCGCCGTCGGCCGGGCCCGATTGCTCGAGGCCCAGGAGGAGATGACCTTTCCGGTCACCGACTCGGCGCTGGTCATCGGCGGTGG
>CALILB010000073.1 GCA_938016625.1 uncultured bacterium
CATCAGCTGGGCCAGCCGCTCCTTGTCGGGGATCGGCTCACCATCCATCTCGAGGATGAGATCGCCCAGCTCGAAGCCCGCTCGGGCAGCCACCGACTCCTCGTCCACATAGATGACCGAGCGCCGATCGTCCTCCTTGCCCTTGCGGGTGGAGACTCCCAGATAAGGGTAGAGGGGATCGGTCTCGGCCGGCAGACCCCAGATGAAGTCGGCATAGGAGGCTTGCACGGTCTCCACCGGCTCGTCGTCGCCGGTGCGGATGGGGATGGGGATCACCGAGGCGATGGGTGTGTCCGACCACTGGGCGGCCTGGCGCTGGATACCGAGGTCGTAGACCACGTGTCCCGAGCCCACCAGCACCACCAGCACGGCCTCCGGATCGCCGTGCTCCTCCAGCACATTGAGCGCGTTGTGGGCAAAGGTGGCGTCCCAGGTGCACTGAGCGGCGAACATCCCGCGCCACTGCTCCTCGGACATCGAGCTGTGAAAATCCTCGTCCTCCTCGAAGAAGGCCTTGAACAACTGCATGTGCTCATTGTTGTCGACATCGATCTCGGTGGGGATGTGGGCGCGTTGCTCTTCGGTCAGCTCGTCGAAGCCCTTCTTGCGCACCGCCGCCACCACTTCGCGCGGGGTGTTGAGCGCGTACATCCGCAGATCGTTGTCGCGGGCAAACAGAAAGATCTCGCGGTAGTAGTCCCAATGGTTGCCCCAGCTGTCGTACCAGCTGGAGATCTCCAGGAAACCCTCCTCGGTGTACATCCCCTCCACCCAGCGGTCCAGATACTCCTGCGAGGTGTAGGGGTACATCTCCAGACCGACGATCACGGGGCGCCCCGCCCGGTGGAGCTCTTCGATGATCCTCAGCTGGGCCAGATGAAAATCCATGTTGATGTGACTCTCCCCCACCAGCACGATCCGCTTTTCGCTCAACCGCAAGGCCAGCTCCACCGGGCTCAACGCCTCGCCGGTGCGGGTGTCGGTGATGACATCGACGACCACCGGCACCTCTTTGCTCTTGCGAGCGGGATCACCGATCTCCATGTGGAACTCCTTGGTGCTCGCTGACACCACCGAGAGTCCCCCCATGAACACACCAAAAGAAACGAACAGCACCTTATTAATCGACATCGATCCAACCTTTCGAAGAATCTATTTCGCAGATTTGGTCAACCCAGGTAAAGGGAGACCGGTCCCGGCGAATCATAGCGGAAAGCCCGGATCAATAGCCGTAACGCCATGGATGGAGCGCCGGCCCCGCCGAGCGTCCGGGCACGGGTACCGCCCCAACGGGTAGGTCGCACCGCTGACGCCGACCTACTCGTCCGGAAGCTGGCAACCCACCCGTCGGGGTATCGCAAGCCAACCGACTCTCATCTGATAATCGACGGCAAGGGGTCAGTACATTCAGCCCGCAGGCGCAATGCCACGGCACCCGATCAGGTGTCGTTGTGAGAGGGGCGCCAGGCCGGGCGGTCGAATCACCGAACCGAAAGAGTGCTCGCCCACGGAGGGGGCCCGGGCGCTGGAGGGTTGCTATGAGCAACGAGCTTCAGCCGGGAAGAGCTCCACCGAGCCTTTGAACAACGAACCATGAGGCACACCAACTTTTCACCACCTGAAGAAAGGAGTGCAGAGTGCAAAAAAGGAATCTTGCAATGCCCGGCCTGGTGATCGCGGCGGTGGCCACCCTGGCGATCGCGGCGATGGCCGGCGCCGGCGAGCTCCCCTGGCTGGGATCGGAAGCTTGCGGCGCTTGTCACAAGTTGCACTACAACGATTTCCGGGTCTCGGGCCACCCCTACAAGCTCGTCCCGGCCGATGAAGCCATGATCCGACCGATCCCCTTACCCGAGATCAGCTGCGACGGCTTTCCGTGTCTCTGGGACGACATCTCCTACGTGATCGGCGGCTATAAATGGAAATCCCGCTACATGGGGACCGATGGTTACCTCATCACCGAAAACGGGATGAATCAGTTCAACTACGCCACCGGTCAGTGGTCCAACTACCACACCGACGAGGTGAAACCCTACGACTGCGGTACCTGCCACACCACCGGCTGGGTACCCGACCTGGACGCAGAGACCGATATGGACCTGAACGACAACCAGGACGGTCTGCCGGGAATCTGGGGCACCTGGGTGTTTCCCGGCATCCAGTGCGAGGGGTGTCACGGCCCCAGCGCCGGGGGCACACCTTTGACTCCGGAGCACGGCTTCAGCGACAGCTCGTCGGCAGCCTGCGGCACCTGCCACATCCGGGGTGACGAGCTCACCATCCCGGCCAGCGGCGGCTTTATCCGACACCACGAGCAGTGGAACGAGCTGCTGGCCAGCCCGCACAAGGACATGGACTGCACGCTTTGTCACGATCCACACAAAAAGTCCGAGTACTCGATTCGCACCACCTGCGAGCACGGTCTTTGCCACCCCGATCAGACCGCCTCCTACGCCGGGACCAAGATGGAGGTGGCCGGTGTGGAGTGCTGGGACTGTCACATGCCCTACGCGACGAAGTCGGCGGTGGCGTTCTCACCCTACAAGGGAGACGTGCGAACCCATATCTTCACCATCGATCCGACGGAAGGCGCCACCATGTTCACCCCGGACGGCAGTTTCGTCGAACTGGATGCCGAAGGCCAGGCGGCCGTCACCATCGACTTCGCCTGCCGCGGCTGCCACAACACCAACTCCTTCTGGGCCATGAGCAAAGTGGCGACAGGCTTCCACGATGACCCTCGTGGGAACAATCCACCAAAAACGAAACCTAGAGTCGATCGACGGGCGGGACGCCGGTAATTACCAGGCTCTTTCGTCAAACAAAAGGAGAATTTCATGAGCAGCAGTCCGAAAATTGCGGCAATCGTTGCCCTGGCGATCACCCTTCTGGTGATGGGCGCTGCCGGCTCATCGGCTGATATGGGCAAAGCAAACATCGCGCGGATCAACGAGCGGGTGGAGGCGGATCAGCTGATCTTCGAAGTTGGCTCCCCCTTCGAGGCCGCCGAGCTCGAGATCAGGGGGCCCCGTGACACCCGGATCAACAAGAGCTTTGCGGCAGGTGAGCCGATCGTCTTCGCGCTCGCCGGTGCCGCCAGTCCCGACGGGATCTATCGGTACACCCTGCGTCTCTCACCAGCACCGGCAAAAGGCCGGGCCGTCAAGAGGGGCGTTCTATTCGTTCGCGATGGGAGTTTTCAGTCGCGCGGTGCTAGGCGCGCCGAGCTGGAAGGAGTCCGGGGCCGTCTGAACCGCGAGCGCCGGGAGAAGCTCCAACAGGCCAGGACCGGGAGAGAAAGGGCGACCCCCGCGGCCAGGGGTGGCGGAGACCCCACCATCTCCTACCCCTACTACAGCATCGATATCTACGATGACAGCCCCTCCTTGACCTTTTTTCAATACAACCCCTTCACCTACGGCTTCGACTTCACCGGTATGGTCTATGGTGCCAGCTACTACGGCTATAGCCTTTATAGCTATGGCTATAGGTGGAACAACATGTATGCCGGCTACTACAACGGCGGCGGCACCTGGGTTGTGGGACCCTCGAACTACACCTGGGGAATGGTCTACGGCAACTACGACAGTGCCTACGGCCCGAACGACCACTTCGGCGCGAGTATCTTCAACTACGCCTACTACGGCAGCATCACGAACTCAGCGTATGGCTACGCCTACTACGGCGTGCCCTACTACGGTGGCAACGTCGTCCTGGTGGCCTCCAACTACGATGGTTACTACGCCACCTACAATTCCAGCTATCTGGCCGCAACACCCCTGGGAGTGGGTATCCAGACGGCCTATCCGACGGCTGATCTGGAGGTCTACGACTACGGCTCCTACGCCGCCATGCGGCTGAACAACGGCATCGCCACGTGGGCCTTTTCGAACACGCCCTACGGTATCTTCACTGTCAACAAGATCGGCTCCGGCGGACAGGAGTTCTCCGTCCGCCCACGCCTCGACGCTGCGGGCAACACTTTGCAGGTTCAGGGCAGCGTCCAAGGCACTAAATTCGTGGCCACATCGTCGCGGGATATGAAGACCGACTTCACCACCCTCGACGGTCAGGAGGTGCTCGCCAAGCTGGCCGCGATACCGGTGATGTCTTGGCGCTACAAGACCGACGACGAGACCGACCGTCACTTCGGACCGGTGGCCGAGGACTTTCAGGCCGCCTTCCAGCTCGGTGACGGCAAGACCATCGCCAACATCGACGCCGATGGCGTGGCTCTGGCCGCGATCAAGGGCCTCGACGCAATTGTAAAGGAGGAGTTGAACAGGAAAGACGAAGAGATTGCCGTGCTTCGTCGTAACCTGGCAGCCCTCGAGCAACGACTGGCCGCGCTGGAGGCGGGCAGCCGCTAGACACACGCTCAGAAAGCTGAACCAGTCGGCCGGGTGCCCAGACGCCCGGCCTTTTTCATTTCTATCAGTGTCGGCCGCGACGATTCGAGACCGCTCCGGTCAGGGCTCGCGTGGTTGCGCAGCAAGGAAGGCCTGCAGGTTGCGGAGCTCCTCACCCGTGAGCTCCGGCCAGGGGCGCCCTTCACCCAAGATGGCGTCCTTCATGATCGGTGCGTGATTCCACATTGCCGCCACCAGTGCCGCCGATGAGGTCGAAGCCTCGGTGTTCGCCAACGCCGGTCCCGGATTTGTGCCCTGCTCGCCGCTCGTCTCATCATCCATGTGACAGCCCGCGCACGATCGATCACGAAAGACCTCCGTTCCGCGCGTTGGGTCCCCGACGGGGTCGGAAAACGGCAGAAAGTAGAGAAAGGCAACCAGATCCGCGAGATCCGAATTGGCGAGCTCGGGCCA
>CALILB010000074.1 GCA_938016625.1 uncultured bacterium
GACGCCCATCGGCGCCGGTAGACCCGGTACGCTGAAGGCGATCCAGGCGGCCTCCAATCGCAAGGACAAACTGGTCTTTGCGGTGTCGCAGAGAGAGAACGTCGAAAAAGTAACCCCCGAGCGGCTGCACACCATCGGTACCGTGGCTCGTATCGGGCAGCTGCAACGTGTCACCGGTGGTGTGCAGTTTCTCCTCCAAGGTGAGTTCCGCGGCATCGCGCTGCGGATCAGCGAAGCGGGCAACCACCTCCAGGCGGTCGTCCGCAAGGCGGAGGAGATGTCGCCGACCGACGCCACCGACACCGCCTTCCTCGGGCTGCAGAGGGAGGTCAAGGAGCGGGCCGCGGAGCTTGGCCGCAAGGCCGGCTTTCCGGACGAAGTGGTGGAGCAAGCTCTCTCCAACGCCGACGAGCCGGGCCGTTTGGCGGATCTGGTGTCGAGCTATCTCGAGATCCCGTTCTCTGAGCTTCAGATGCTGCTCGAGACGCTGTCGGTGGAGGAGCGTCTGCGGCAGGTGTTGTTGCGCGTGCAGCGTCAGATCGGAGTACTCGATGCCCAGCAGGACATCAAATCGCGGGTGCAGCAGGAGCTCGGGGACCGGCAGCGGGAAATGGTCCTTCGTGAGCAGCTCAAAGCGATTCAGGAGGAGCTGGGCGAGGATGCGGGTGGCGATGGACTGGAGGAGCTCAAGGAACAGATCGCGGGGCTGGACCTGCCGGAGGAGGCCCGAAAAGAGGTCGACCGGGAGCTCAATCGTCTCGGACGGATGGCCCGTGAATCGATGGAGTACCAAGTCATTAGGACCTATCTCGAGAATGTTGCCGAGCTGCCATGGAGCACCCGTAGTGAGGATCATCTGGATTTGAAACGAGCCGACGCGATCCTCGACGAGGATCACTATGGTCTCCGCGATGTCAAGGACCGGGTGCTCGAGTTTCTGGCGGTGCGTCTGCTGCGGGCGCGTCGAGGCGACACAGAGAGCCCGGACGCCGCAGGTGAGCCGCCCGTCGAGCCGCAGGACGAAGAGTCGGCGCCGGCAGCCGATGCCGCCGGCTTGACCGGTGACATTGTCATCGGTGAGACCGTCGACGTGTCGGACGGCGTCGAGAAGAAGACAGACGACAAGGCCGCCAAGGGCCCGATCCTGCTTTTTGTCGGGCCGCCGGGCGTCGGCAAGACTTCGATCGCCCGATCGATAGCCCGGGCCATGGGACGCGAGTACATCCGCATCTCCCTGGGTGGCGCCCGGGACGAGGCGGATATTCGTGGACATCGGCGCACCTATGTGGGGGCCATGCCGGGGCGGATCATCAAGGGGATGAAGCAAGCCGGGACCAAGAACCCGGTCTTCCTCTTGGACGAGGTCGACAAGCTCGGCGTCTCCTACCAGGGAGACCCGGCGAGTGGTCTGCTGGAGGTGCTGGACCCGGCCCAGAACGACAGCTTTGTCGACCACTATCTGGGGGTACCGTTCGATCTGTCGGAGGTGTTGTTTGTCGCCACCGCCAACTTCATCCAAAACATCCCCGGACCGCTGCTGGATCGTATGGAGGTGGTCGAGTTCAGCGGCTACACCGAACGGGAGAAGCTGGAGATCGCCCGGCGTTATCTGATCCCGAGACAGGTCGAGGACAACGCCCTCGACCGGGAGTTGATCACCCTTACCGATCCCGCCATCTCCGAGGTCATCACCCACTACACACGGGAAGCCGGGGTGAGACAGCTCGAACGGGAGATCGGCAAGCTGGCCCGAAAGGTAGCGCGCAAGATCGCGGCGGAGGAGCTCGAGCAGGTGACCATCGAGCCCGAGAGCGTTAGCGAGCTGCTGGGCCGTCCCAAGATGCATCCCGAGAAGGCGGCGCGAGAGGACCAGATCGGTATCGCTACCGGAATGTTCTATACGCCTGTGGGTGGCGACATCATGTTTGTCGAGGTCAGCACCATGCACGGCAAGGGAGAGCTGGTGCTCACCGGACAGCTCGGTGATGTGATGAAGGAGTCCGCTCGAGCTGCTTGGACCTACGCTCGATCACACGCCAGAGAGCTGGGCATCCCCGCCGAGGCGTTTGTCGACCGGGATGTCCACATCCACTGCCCGGCGGGTGCCATCCCCAAGGATGGGCCCTCCGCCGGTGTCACCATGGCCACGGCTCTGGTCTCGGCCCTGTCCCGTGTTCCCTCACGGCACGACATCGCCATGACCGGTGAGCTCACGCTTTCGGGGAGAGTTCTTCCCATCGGCGGTGTCAAGGAGAAGGTCCTGGGAGCCGTTCGCGCCGGGATCTACACCATCATCCTGCCGGCGGAGAACGAGGCCGATCTCGAGGAGCTCTCCGACGACGTGCGCGAGAGTCTCGATGTGATCCTGGTCGGCGAGCTGGGAGAGGTGCTGGCGACCGCCATCCCGCCCGCCTCGAAAGAGGAGGCGACCCCGGTCTTGCGGGAGGATGAGCCCCGGCAGGTCCAGCCGAGGCCCAAAGAGATTCCGCACTAGACGGGTCCGACCGCCGGCTGCCGGCTACTCCTGGCTGCCGCTGTACTGGAGCGCCGCCGTGGTCTTCTCGCCATCGGTGCTGACGGTCACATTTACCGAACGGTCGCCTGACTCGTCCCTCG
>CALILB010000075.1 GCA_938016625.1 uncultured bacterium
CTCAGCCACGAGACCGGAGTGTCCGAGAGGGATCTCTTGACGGTCTTTGGCCGGCATACGTTCGGCCGCTTTCTTGACCGGTTTCCCGAGCTCTTCGAGGGTGTCGATTCTGCCGTCGAGTTTCTGAGGAGCATCGAGGACTACATCCACGTCGAGGTCAAGAAACTCTACCCGGACGCCGAGCTCCCGACCTTCACCTATGAGCCTTCGGAGCCCGGTTCCCTGGCAATGGTCTACCAGTCGCCACGGTGCCTAGCCGACTTCGCCAAGGGACTGATCGCGGGTTGTGTCGACCATTTTGGGAGCCCGATGGACGTCGATATGACTCCCTTGGCCGACGACCACAGCGTCGTCCGTTTCATCGTGCGGCCTCGAGCCGGTTCATGAGTCTTGAAGAGACCCTTCGACGCCGGCTCGCACGGGAGCGGGCGGCAAGAGAGGAAGCCGAGAGGCTTCTCGAAGGGAAGAGTCGCGAGCTCTACGATGTCAACCTGCAGCTCGAAGCACGACGCGCGACCCTCGAGCAGGCGGTCGGAGAGCGGACAGCCGAGCTCCAGGAGAGCGAGGCCCGAATCCGGGCGATACTCGAAGGTGCCGTCGACGGCATCATAACCATCGACAGCGGGGGTGCCATCGACTCGTTCAACGCCGCGGCATCCGAGATCTTCGGCTACGCTGCCGACGAGATCGTCGGCTGCAAAGTCAATCGGCTGATGCCCGAACCCCATCACAGCCAGCACGACGATTACTTAGCAAGGTACATCGACGGAGGAGACCCAAAAGTGATCGGCACTGGGCGGGAGGTAGTCGGCCTACGCAAGGACGGCGCCACTTTCCCGATGTACCTCTCGGTCAGCGAGGTGGTCTTCGGCGATCGGCAGCTTTTTACCGGGATCGTCCACGACCTGTCGGCCCGGAAGCGCACGGAGGTCGCCCTCGCCGAAGCGCGCCAGAGGGAGGCCGAGGTCGGCGGTCGCATCCAGCAGTCTTTGCTCTTCGGTCAGCCCCCGCTGGAAATGATGGGCCTCGACGTGGCGGCACTGACTATCCCATCGCAGAGCGTCGACGGCGACTTCTTCGATTTCTTCCGCAACGACGACATGTGTTTTGACTTGCTGATCGGTGACGTCATGGGGAAAGGTGTTGTCGCCGCCCTGATCGGAGCAGGAACCAAGGCGCACTTTCTGCGCGCGCTCAACAAGCTGACAACCGGCACCCGCCTGCCGCGGTTGGCGGCTGTCGTAGATTCCGTCTCCTCGGCCCTGACGCCCCAACTGATAGAGCTCGAGACCTTCGTGACCACCCTTTACGCCCGCGTTAGCCGCGCCACAGGCAAGGTCGAGTTTGTCGATTGCGGCCACACCGGCCTGATCCACTGCTCGGCGAGCGGGGACCAATGCACTGTCATCGAAGGTCACGACCTCCCGCTGGGAATTATCGAGGGCGAGTCCTTCCAACAGGTCGAGATCGATACGGAGACGGGAGACCTCCTACTGCTTTACTCCGACGGCATCACCGAGGCTCGCTCGCCAAGCCAGGAGCAGTTCGGCACCGCTCGACTGCAGGATTGTGTGCGTCGCCACCGGCACCTCGGCGCCCAGGCGGTAGTCGACGAGATTCGCACCACACTCGTCGAGTTCTCGGGTGGGGAGGAGTTCGACGACGACTTCACGTGTGTCGCCATCAAGATGGAACCGCCGGCTCCCGAGAAAATCCGCATGTCCAGCGAGCTGACGCTGACCAGCGATGTGAGCGAGTTGGGGCGGCTGCGGACCTTCGTGGGCGAGGCGGTTTCTGAGTCCGACATCGAAGACCTCGGCTGGCAAGCCGAGCTGGTAACAGCCGTCAACGAAGTGGTGACCAACGTCATGCGACATGCCTACCATGGTCAGCCCGGTAAACCGATCCGCATAGAGTTGGAAATGTACCCGAGCGAGGCTGTAGTCCGCATCTGCCATCGCGGGATCGGACTCAAGCGTCACTCGGTGCCGAGTCCGTCGCTCGACGGGACCGAGGACGGGGGCTTCGGACTCTTCCTGGTCGACCGTATGGTCGACCGCATCGCCTATTATCAGAACGAGGCCGGCGACGATTGCATTCTGCTTGTAAAGAAAGTAACCCGCCCATGAAGAAGGTCACCCACACCAATGACGGTACGAACACTATTATCGAGCTGCGTGTCCGGGATCTCGACGTTGGAGCGGTCGCAGAGATCAAGACCGAGCTCGAATCCGCTATCGGCAAGGCGCCTCGCCTCATTCTAGATCTCGAGGAGGTCGAGTTCATGGACAGCTCAGGCGCCGGTCTCCTCGTGTGGCTCTGGCGCAGACTGCGCGCAAGCGAGTCGGAATTAGTGATTTGCGGCTTATCGCAGCAGGTGCGAGTGGTCCTCGATAGCCTGAATTTCAGTAGGCTTTTCACCATTGTCGAGGACTGCGAACAGGGTGCGGGGACCGACCCCATAGAGGGCGGCCGCGATTCTCGCTGATCCCAAGCGCCACATCGGACCATTATTCGCAGGACAGCAGGGCGAGCACAGAGCCTGACGGCGCGCTGTGGCTCACTCGAGGCCTCCTCCAGAGGTATTCGCGGCAGGCCCAAGTGGTACTGATAAAGGGAAGCCCCTGGAGGAAGCAGTACATGAGCTCAGAAACCGTCGCCGAGTCGCCGCTGTCTCCTTCGAATCGCAACCAGTACCTTCCCAGCCCCGACCCAACAGGATCTGGAGCACAGGATGCTGGCGCGACTCGAGCTCCTCTACGGTCCGGAGACGGCTCCGGCGGTGCACCGGGAGCTCATCCGTCTGATCAGGGTGCACCGGGCTCACGCCACGCCTGAGCTCGACGCCGAGGAGAGAGCTTTCGAGCCACAACGCCGTTACGACGAGACCGACGTCGTGCTGATCACCTACGGAGATCTCCTGGTGTCGGACACCCGCTCGCCGCTCCAGACGTTGGCGGATTTCACCGAGGTGTTCTTCCGTGGCATCGTCACTACCCTGCACATCCTGCCGTTCTTTCCCCACTCCTCGGACCGGGGTTTCTCCGTCACTTCCTACACCGATGTCGACCCCCGACTGGGAACGTGGGACGAGATCGACCAACTCAGCTGCCCAGTTTCTTTGAACTGCGCACCGATGTTGAATCAGCGCAGCGCGACGGCTGCCGGCGCAGCATCAACCGATCCGCGATCGACGAGCGAGCTGGGGTCTGCGGTGGTCGCCGTACGCCGAGACCCGCCAGGGGGGGGCGGCCGGTTCTGGCGCTCGTCAACGTCACCGATAGACCCATCAGGCTGAGCGTTCTGCTCGCCGAAGCGGGACTGGAACCGGGAGAGGCCGTCGACCTCGTTACCGGAAGCACCCACACGGTCGAGGGCCCGATCTGGCCTGTCGAGCTCGAGCCCTACCAGGTGGCCTGGTTTCGAAACCATAGGAGTTGACCTCCTTTTCTGAGGACCGGACCGGCCGGTCCGCGGTCATCGCTATCGTCGGCTGTCAGGTGTTTCCATGCGCCGACACTGCCACTTCCGAGGACCAACGGCCTCGGCTTCTGCTGGATCTTGCCGGGAAGAAAAGATGTGGGGAACGGGCCGGAGGTGGGTCAAGCCCGCGGATCGTTCTGCGGTAGCTCGAGCTCTCCAGTTACCCGACTGCTCGCGACAAGGACGGCCGCGCCCCGGTCGACGCGGATCCGGACGTCGCCTTCGAGCACCACGCCCGCCTGGAAATCCACGTCGCCCTGGATCTCCAGTGAGGAGCACGCCCGGAGGCTCGGCGGTCCGGCTGCAAAACGTCGCTCGAACGAATCGACCATGCCGTAGAAGCGGCTGTCGAGAACGATCGTCGGCGGTGATGTTCGCGACGGGTGGAGCGTCACTCTCGAATCGTCGGTCAGAACGAAGGCGTCCGACCGCACTCCCAACAGATCGTTGGTGGTCTTGACCGGAGAGAATCGCGACCGGTCGACGCGCACGGCCTCGGCGCGGGGGAATAGCGTCAGCGCCGAGCCCATGGCCGTCTCCAGCTGAATCACCGCTGGTGAGTCGGGGTCTCGCGGATCGAGGTTCTTGCGGTTGAAGAGGGTGTCGAGGGGCAGGACACCGTGGTGCTCATCGAGCAGGCTCCGCAGACTGGGCAAGCGAACCCATATGCTGTTGGTATTGAAGTAACGATAGAGCTCGACATCCTGGAACTCCTCGACTTCATCCTCGGGACACTGGGCGGACTCGCGCAGTGCCAGCCGTCCATCACGCCGTCGACAGAGATGCCCTCCTTTGCGGTCGGCGGGTGTCCGATCTGCCACCTCCATCAGAAAGTCCAAGCGGTTGTCGATCATATAGCCGAGAATCAACGGGTCGAGCACGGCACCGAGATTGTCCGCGTTCGAGATGAAGGCGTACTCGACGCCTCTTTCGAGGAGGTCGTCGAGGAGACCGGAAGTGGCGAGCGCCGTATAAACATCACCATGCCCCGGCGGGCACCACTCGAGCTCTGAATCCGACGCATGTCGGGCCGGACGGAGGCTGTCGGCGAAGACCTTGGGGACCTTGTGTTGTAGAAAGCCCGACGGTAGGCCCTCCATCGCCAGGCCCGGGTAGCCCGAGAGCGCGCGCTCGGCATCGTCTGCTGTCCGAAAGCTGTTCATCAGTAGCAGGGGAAACGAGACCCCGGTCGCCTCGCGCATGGCGAGGACCTGGCGCGCGATCAGATCGAGAAAGCTGAGCTCGCCGCGGACCTTGAGAAGTGACTTGGCGCGCTCCAGACCCATGGAAGTGCCGAGACCACCGTTGAGCTTGATCACCGCTACGGCTCCGAGGGCGGCGGTGCCCGTGGCCCGATGGGTCTGCAGCCGGCTGCCGTCGGCAAGCTCAGACACCGGTTCGATACCTCTCCGGTCGACGGTTCCTTGCTCACCCGACACCAGACGACGGTAGTGGTGGCAGAACGTCTGTATCACCGCATCGGCGAGCCCTTCGCCCCTCATCTTGTTGACGATTTCAGCTGTCCAATCCCTCATTTCATCTCCCAGCGCGGCGTTGCGGCCGTTGTTCGGACTGTTTGACTGCCATCTTTCGGTACCACGAGCAGTGACGGTTGATTCGTCCTCGATCGCCGGTCGACGGTTACTATCCGATGCCCACGGAGCCGGCGATCGATACGACGCCGATCGTCCAGCAGTAGAGTGCAAACCAGTGCATCTTCCCGCGCTGCACGACCCGGACCAGAAGTCTGAGTGCGACGTAGCCGGTGATAGCAGCCGACGTGCCGCCGACCAGCAGAGGAGTGACGTCGCTCGCTTGAAGCTCGCCGACATTTGCCATCTGCAGGACGAGCGCTCCGAGAATCGCGGGAATCGAGAGTAGGAATGAGAGGCGGGCTGCAAGGTCCCGGCCGAGCCCGAGAAGGAGTCCGACGCTGATTGTCGCCCCAGACCGGCTGATTCCCGGGATAATGGCGATGGCCTGCGCCACGCCGACAACAAAGGCGGTGAGTAGGCCTCGGCTCTCGAGGGTTCGCTTACCGTCTGGGATCAGCGCCGTGAGCATCAGCAGCGCGCCTGTCACCAGCAACGCCACGCCGACCGTGAGGGTCGAAGCATAGAGAGCCTCGAACGCGTCACGAAACAGAAGTCCGACTACAGCTGCTGGAACGACTCCGACCAAGAGCAGGACGATGAGTCGGCGACCCCGGCGATCGTGGTTGCGACCCGGCAAGACGCTCGAGGCCATGAGGCGCAGGTCCTCGGCAAACACGACAAAGACCGCCAAAAGCGTTCCGACGTGCACCGCCACATCGAAGAGCAAATGCGGCTCCGTAAGGCCAAGCATGCGTTGGCCCAGGACCAGATGGCCCGACGAGCTCACGGGCAGAAACTCCGTCAGCCCTTGGATCACACCGAGTAGCAGGGACTGTGTCCAATCCATTCCTCTCTCCAAGCGACTTTTCTCCCGCTCTACCGGCCCCCATCAGACACGCAGTTCGTCCACGACTGCGGTCGGACACGGCGATCGCTTGTCGGCGCCACGTCGACTGGGCCACAGACGACGGTCGCGTTTGGAAGCGGATTGAAACGGTCGGAGCGGAGTGAACATGATGTGGCTCTCTGACCACAGGTTCCACCGGACAGAGGAATTGATACACCCGCTGTGTCACGTGGTGACGCGCCGTGCCGTCTTATGCAACGTCATGGCTGGAGCCTTTCTGAAGCGACACCCGAGGAGCTGCTCACGGCGACGTCATTCGATGAGGAGCTCACGAGGTCTTTTCCGAGCCCC
Organism: uncultured bacterium; assembly: GCA_938016625.1. Taxonomy (GTDB): domain Bacteria; phylum Acidobacteriota; class Thermoanaerobaculia; order Multivoradales; family JAHEKO01; genus M0029. Next base: position 6,277 of record CALILB010000075.1, read on the forward strand.
TGCCGGGCAAGCCAGCACTTCACATCTTCCTTGTCGATCAGCTCCTCGCCAGCGCCTCCCGGGTCGAGAGTTGGGTGGCTCGAAAAGCAGGCCAGAGGCTGGCAAGAGCGGCCAAGCTCACGGCTAGAACGAGCAAAGGGCGGCCGCTTCAGCTAGGCGTGCCCGCCCGAATGTAGTCCACAGCCACGCCCTC
>CALILB010000076.1 GCA_938016625.1 uncultured bacterium
CGGCAGCTACTGGTACGGCTACCCCTCCACCTGGGGCTACAGCTGTGGCATCACCTACACCCCCTGGGGCGGCTGGTCCTTTACCTTTGGCGTCGGCTGGGGGTGGGGCTACTGGGGTGGCTGGTACGCGCCCTACTACCCCCCTTATTGGGGACCCTACTGGGGGTACTACTACCCGTACTACCGTGGTGCCGTTGTCGGCCCTGGCGGCGGCTGGGCGGCCTGGGGCCCGGGCGGCTGGGCCGGCACCACCGGCAACATCTACCGGCAGTGGGGCGATGTGAGCACGGTGTCGCGATATTCGGGCGGCTACAACGCCTGGACCGGCAACGCCTGGCGCGGCCAGGTGGGCACCGCCTACAACTCACGCACCGGCACCATCGCCGCGGGCCAACGGGGTGCGGTGGGCAACGTCTATTCGGGAGAGTACGCCTATGGCGGCCGGGGAGCGGCGTACAACCCCGACACCGGAACCAGGGCGGCAGGGGGCCGGATGACCGTCGGTGATGCCGACAGCGGCCGGCAGGCAACGGCCGGTCGTGTGGGCGCCGTCAACCCGGGTACCGGGCAGTCCGGCTCAGCCGGCTGGGTGCGTGGCGAAGAGGGCGGTGCCGCCCGTGTCGGCGACGACTTCTACGCCGGCAAGGACGGCAACGTCTACCAGCGCAACGGTCAGGGAGACTGGAGCCAGGTCGACCACTCGGGCCAACGGCAAAGCGTCCAGAACCAGGCGCGCACCCAACATCTCGACCGTCAATACCAGGCGAGAAGCTACGGCCAACAGCGCTACCAGGGCTACCGCCGGTCGACACCCCGGGTCTCGGGGGGCTTTCGTGGCGGCGGCCGCAGGCGCTGAGTTACAAGCGATGGCCGCGGCAGCACCAAATCCTGACTCGATGTGAGCCCTGTCGCCTAATTCCCGCGGGCCTGATCTCGACAGCTACGAATCGTTCTCGGTACCGGAGCTCTCCTCGAGGATCGCTTGGAGCTCCGCCAGGACTTCGAGATCGCGGGGTCGCCCTGCAGCTCTCTTGACCCGCATCAGCCATTCGAGATCGAGACAGAGAACCTGGAGTCCGAAGAGCTCGAGTGTCATCGTGTGAGAGCGGAGATCCTCGAAGGTGCCCCCGCCGGTGATCTCCCCGAGTAGATCGATGTCCCCCAGATCGGTCGTCAGGGTGAAATTGAGACCGCGCTCGATCGTCTCCCTGTCCCAATTGAAGGGGAGACCCGGTGGGGCACCGCGAAGGTAAGGGGAGTGCCGGCCCAAGCCGGAAGCAAGCCGGCCGATGTTGTCGTGGCTCCGCGAGTAGACGACGTCGAGATCCTGGGTCAGGCGAGCCGAGCCGTGGGCGACCGCCGCCACACCTCCCACAATGATGAACTCGACATCGGCATCGACCAGGGCTTTGAGCAGGGACTCGAAATCGGTCATCGGGCGGATCTGGCCCTCTCTCCCGCGCGCCGAACCTCATCTGCCAAACGCTGGAGCTCGACCAGATTGCAAAGACGCTCAGCCGGAGATCGCTGGAGATTCTGCTTCAGAAGAGTCCGATCGAGAGTCGACTTGTAGACCTCGATGACGGGGTCGGGGGTAAGCAGTCGATGGGTATCCGAGGGCCGACCGACGGGCGACATAAAGTCAGTCTAGCACCGACTCGTCAGGGAGTTGACCCAAGTTGAGCGACGTAGACTACCCTAGGCAGGCCCGGCCGCCGCGCCCTGAAGAGGAGGTACCTATTCCCCGCGCCAGGGGATGAAGCGCGGCACGCGCTGGCTGTAGGTGACGTAGTCCTCGCCGAATCGCTCGCGGAGCTCGCGCTCCTCGAGCACGACCACCAGGTAGAGCGCCGGTACAAGGACAAGGGCCAGAACATAGACCGCCAGATAGTTGGCGAAGAGTGCGACGGCCACTGTCCCCAGCCAGACCGCCATGTATCTCGGGTGCCGGATTCTGCCGTAGATGCCCTGGGTGATGAGCTCACCACCCCGGCCATCGGGGGCGAGCTCGGGAACACCCACGAGGATCTTCAGTTTGAGGTGTTTGCGGCACCGTACCTCGATAAAGACGGACACACCATAGATGAGAACAGCCAGGGGCCAGAGCGCCTTGTTGGTGCCGTACTCGACGGCCAGGAGCGGCTCACGTATCGCGTACATCCCGGCGATCACCGCTATCGACGACACCGCCAGGACGGTGTAAAAGAAAGGCCGACCCACTCGGCGCCAAAAGCCGACCAACGGGTGGGTCAGATACCACCAGCCGACCGCCGGCGGAAAGGTGGTGATCATCACCAGGGCCAGGAGATAGCGCACGCTGTCAATAGTCACAGGCTACACCTGCTCCAGCTCGGCCAGACCGACCTGGAAATAGCGCTGGACAAGCGAGTGGAGCTCGGCCCTGAGGCCCTCTTCCTCCATCTGCGCCAGCTCGTCATAGAGGGCGGGTGCGATGTCGCGGAAGGCATCCAGCAGCTCAGGGTCGAAATGGCTCTCGCGGGCCTCCTCGAGAAACCCCAGAGTCTGATCGAGCGAGCGGGCCTCGTGATACGGCCGGCGTGAAGTCAGAGCGTCGAAGACATCGACGATGGCAAAGATCCTCGCCGCGGTGGGGATTTCTTCGCCGGCAAGACCTTTGAGATAGCCGCTGCCGTCGAACTTCTCGTGGTGAAAGCGGACGACGTCGCCGGCGCTGTTGAGCCAGTCCGAGCGCTCGACGATATCCACCCCGTGGCTGACATGGGTCTTCATCACCGCGTACTCCTCGTCGGTGAGCTTGCCCGGTTTGAGCAGGATGTTGTCGGTGATGGCGATCTTGCCGACGTCGTGGAGAAACGCGCCCCGGATGAGGCGTTGGATCTCGGCGGCCCCCAGGCCGACAGCCTCGGCCAG
>CALILB010000077.1 GCA_938016625.1 uncultured bacterium
GCCACGTCGCGGGCGGCGACGGCATCGATATGCGCCTGCTTGGTGATCGACCGGCGCTCGAAGAGACTCTCGGCGCGTTCGAACCGATCCTGCGCCTGGCGGAAGAGGGCCTCCGCTTCGGCGACCTGCTGGCGCAAGGCCCGGGTGTCGATGCGCACCAGAACCTGATCCGCCGTGACCCGGTCCCCCATCTCCACCGACAGCTCTTCGACGACCCCGGGCCCCTCCGCCGCCAACGTCGCCCGGCGGCGTGGCAGGAGATCGGCGCTCAACACCGCCATATCAGTGACCTCCTCCGGCTCAATCTGCTGGGTGCGCACGAGAGCGACCCGCTCTTGTGTCTGGCCTACGACCGGGGCGTCGCCTTCGGTGTTGCAGCCGCCAAAGACGAGCAAAATCGCGAGCGCGGTCAACTGTTGCTTATACCGGATCATGATCCCTCCGATTCCTCTTCACCGGTGAATTTCCACGCCACATCGGGCTGAAGACCGACGGCTCTACCCAACCGGGCGGCAGAGATGCGGGCGTCATAGAAGGACTGGACGAGAACAAACTCGGCCTGGATGTCGCGCTCCTGGGCCGCCAGCCAATCGGCCTGCAGCGCGACGCCTTCCTGATAGCTCTCCTGGGCTACCCGGTTGGCCTCGCGCGAGGCCTGGGCCGAAATCTCCGCCGCCTGCCAGCGGGAAAGAGCCGTAATGTACTCGGTGAGAGCCTGTTGCACTTCCTGCTCGACCCTATTTTCGAGATCGGCCTGCAGCCACTCGACCTGGTCCTGTTGGCTGTCGATCCCTGCCACTTTGCCCTTGCGCCGACCGCCGTCGTAGAACTCCCACCTGAGACCGATGCCCACCGCCCAGTCGGCGTACAGCGTGTCGTCGAGATTGTGGTAGAAGCGGGTGGTGTGGCCGTAGAAGCCGTTGAGATCGACCCGCGGCAGCGTATCCGCCCTGGTGATCGTTTTTTGTTTATCCAGTGCCTGATGCTGGAGCTCGAGGTCCTCGAACTCCGGGCGGTGCTCGAAGGCGTAAGCCAGGGCTCGCTCGCGTGTGGGTACCGCCGGCAGCGGACCCTCCATCTCGGCCACCTCGAAGGGGAAGTCGGGTGACAGATCGAGGACCGACCGGAGCTGGATCTTTCTCACCTGCACCCCACCCCTTGCCTGATCCACCAGCGGGTCGAGCTCCGCCAGAGCGGCCTGCGCCTGGAGCTGCTCCAACCGGGTGGCGTCACCCAGCTCGTATCGCGCCTCGACAACGTCCAGCGACTCCTGACGCGTCTGCCGCTGGATCTCGATGGTCTCGAGCGCGGCATGCGCTTCCAGCAAGCGGAAGTAGGCCTCCGCCGCGATCAGTCCGGCATCCAGACGTGTGGTCCCGATCTGCGCCTCGACCACCCCCACGACCAGCTTGGCCAGCTTGATCCCCGCGCCGACCTTGCCCGAGGTGAACAACGGTTGCGAGAGCTCCACCGAGAGGTTGTACAGATCCTGGATCCCCGGACTGAAGCCGGGAAACTGCTCGATGATGTCCTCGAAGTCGGGGCTATTGAGCAGCGACGGGTTCCGCGAGCGTCCCCAGGAGCCGCGGAAGGCCAGCTGCGGGTAGGCGTCGGCCCAGGCTTCCTGCACCCCCGCTTGCACCTCGTCACGCCGCTCCTCGACCGCCTGCAGCCCGGGGTTACGCTCCAGCGCCAGCTCGACGACGCGGTCGAGCTCGAGCACTTCTCCCACCGCCCTGGCGGGCAGCGCGATCACCGTCGCCAGCAAAAGAACCGAAATTATCCGCTTCATTCTCCAAGCTCCGTATGAGGTCTGTGGCCGCTGACACCGCGCCAGAAGAACTCCCACAATCGCGGCAGATGCGCCACCGCGTCCTTCGCTTTGTCGGTGGCGAAGAGCTGATTGATGAGGATGCCGTCGATGAACGTGCTCCAGAAGAGACTCAGCTCTTCGGGATCTACTGTCTTGACCTCGCCGTCTTCGACCGCCTGCGCAAAAAAGGAGGTTAGATAGTCCCGTGACAGCTTTTCGTGGTCGGCGAGAAAAACCTTCACCCGCCGGCCCAAATTTCCCCCCACCTGGGTCGCCGCCAGGCGGACGATACCTACGGTCTGGGGATTGCGCTCGGCAAAGTCCACCACCTCGCGCAGGTAGGCGGCGAGCCGCGCCTCGGTGGTGCCGGGACTCTCCAGCGCGGGCCGGCAAGCCTCCTCCCACGCCTCGATCCCCTTCTCCAACAGCTCCAGCAGGAGATCGGCCTTGGAGTCGTAGTAGTTATAGAGACTGGCCTTGCGCACCCCCACCCGCTCGGCGATCTCCGACATCGAGGTGCCGCCATAGCCCCGCTGGGCAAACAGCGCCGCAGCCTCACGCCGCAACTTGTCATGGGTCGAAATAGCTTCTGGAATCAAATGGACACCTCCTACCGACCGTTCGGTAGTTCCCTACCGATCGGTAGGATAACCGAGAGCAAGAAGGATGGCAAGAGGGGAACTAGCTACAGAAAATCGACTAAATCGAGGGACACAATACGGGTTTCCACATTTATGGAGCCATTTGGCCCCCACCGAGGAAATGCGTATTGTGTCCCTCGATTCTTCCGGCGGCTGACCTCGGCCGGCACGGAAACCGGCCGATCTCCTACACTCCGAAGTAGCGCGCGTCCGGATGGTGGAAGACCAGGGCCGAGACACTGGCTTCGGGGTCCATCATGTCCCCCTCGGTCAGCGTCACCCCGATCTCTTCCGGGCCGAGTGCGGCAAAGAGCTGCCGCTGGTCGGCCAAATCGGGACAGGCGGGGTAGCCGAAGCTGCAGCGCTTGCCCCGGTAGCGGGCGGAGAATCTGTCTTGCAGGGTCATCTCGGCTGGATCGGGGAAACCCCATGACGCCCGCAGCCGCAGGTGGAGAAGCTCCGCCGCCGCCTCCGCGGTCTCCAGCGCCAACGCCGCAAAGGCGTGGCTCTTGAGGTATTCACCGGCCTCCTTCCAGTCCTCGACCTGCTTCTTCACACCGTTGCCGGCGGTAGTGACAAACAAAGCCAAGTGATCGGACTCGGGCAACACGTAGTCGGTCAGACAGAGGCCGTCCCGGCCGCTCTGGCGCGGTAGCGCCCAGACGGCGGCCGGTCTGTCGTTCCCCGGGTCGGTGAGAGTCAATCGGTTCCCATCAACCTGTGCCGGGAAGAAACGCCACACCGCTCGCGCCTTCATCGC
>CALILB010000078.1 GCA_938016625.1 uncultured bacterium
TCGTAGGCGGGGCGCACCCGATCAGTTGTCGACTTCGAGGTAGAGGCGCTTGTTGAGCGCCCCCTTGGAACGGTACTTGACGATGCGGAGCTCGGTCACTGGGAAGCCACCTCAGTCCCTGGGGAAGGATGGTCCGGCCGACCGGGTCGGGGCGGCGCTCGCCTTCTTCAGCTCGGCCGCCGAAGCGGCAAGCGTGGGGTCCTCACCCGGATTGACGAACTGATCCATCTCCAGGCTGTATTGCTTCTCGTAGAGCTCTTTGTACCGGCCGTTGGCCGCGATCAACTCGTCGTGGGTGCCGCGCTCGATGATCTGTCCCCCCTCCATCACCAGGATCTGGTCCGCATTGCGAATGGTGGAGAGCCGGTGAGCGATGATGAACGAGGTTCGGCCCTGCTTCAGAGCCTTTAGTCCCTCCTGGATCAATAGCTCGTTTTCGGTATCCAGGCTGGAAGTGGCCTCGTCGAGGATCAGGATTCTGGGGTCGGCCAGCATCGCCCTGGCAATGGTCACCCGCTGACGCTGACCACCCGAAAGCTTGACCCCCCGCTCGCCGATGACTGTGTCGTAGCCGTCGGGAAAGGACTCGACAAACTCCTCGCATCGAGCCAGCCGCCCGGCCGCCTCGATCTCGGCCACCGAGGTCCGCGGCCGGCTGTAGGAGATGTTCTCTCCAATGGTCCCATCGAACAGAAAGTCGTCCTGGAGCACCACCGCGAGTTGGGACCGGTAGTCCTCGAGAGAGATCTCCCTGAGAGGGGTCCCATCGACCAGAATCCGACCCTCGTCGGGCTGGCGAAAGGCCATGATCAGACTGATCACGGTGCTCTTGCCGGCCCCGCTCGGACCGACCAGGGCGGTGGTGGTACCGGCGGGGGCCACAAAGCTGACCCCCCTGAGAACCGGTTCCCCCGGTTTGTACTCGAAGACCACGTCCTCGAACTCGATCCTCCCCTCGACTCTGGGCAGTCGCTGGCGACCGGCGTGGATGACCGTCTCGGTGGGCTCCGAGAGAACCTCGTGAATCCGGTCGAGACCAGCAAAGGCTTCGGTGATCTGGGTGCCGATGCTGGCCATCTGGATGAGCGGCGTCACCATCATGCCGGTAAAGACGACGAACATGAAGAGGTCCCCCACTGTCATCCGCTCCAACAGCACCTCTCTGGCTCCGGCCACACTCATGGTCAAACCCACCAGGCCGAAAAGGAGCCTTGCCAGGCTGCCGATGGTTGCCACCCCGACCATGGCTTGCACGATCTTGCGCAGCAATGTGTGGGCACCGGTGGCAAACACCCGCTCTTCTCTCTTCTCCGCAGTGTAGGCCTTGACCACTCGAATCCCGCCCAGGGCCTCTGCCAGGCGGCCGGTGACATCCGCCATGACTTTCGCCCTCTCTCTGAAGACAGGCCGGATGCGACTGAATCCCACGACCATGACTCCGGCAAACATCAGCAACAGCAAGAGCGTCAACAGCGTCAGCCGCCAGTTGAGCCAGAAGAGGACCACCAGTGCCACGGCCGACGTGATCATGCCGCCGATGAGCTGGATAAAACCGGACCCCACCAGATTTCGAATGCCTTCGGAGTCGTGCATGATGCGCGAGATCAGCTCACCACTCTTGTTCTCCTCGAAGAAGCTGACCGGCAGGCGCCCGATGTGCTTCTGGACCCTGATCCTCAGATCGTTGACCGACCTCTGACCCGCGATCCCCAACAGCACTGCCAGGGCGTAGGAGGTGACCGCCTGGATGAGGACGGCTACCGCCGCCGCACCGGCGATCCACCACAAAAGCTCTATCCGGTGATTGCCGATGACCTCGTCGATGAGGAACTTAGTCGACGCCGGCAGCACCATGCCCGCCAGACGGCTGATCAGCAGAAAGCCAAAGCCCAGAATCAACCGGCGACGACGGGCGCGGAAGAGAACCTTGGACTCCCGCCAGACCGTCGACCAGGAGACCTTGCGTTTCTTTTCCTCTTCGGCAGCCATGGCGCCAACCCTATCGCACGTCTCTCGAGATCGAATTCAGGGTTTGAATGGGAACGATTCGCCTAGTTTGGCGGCAAAACGATCGCGGATCCACTTGCCGTCCCACCACTCGATCGGGGTAACCGACTGGCCGCGGACCAGCATGGTGAAGTGGAGATGGTCGCCACCGGCCAGCCCGGTCTCTCCGGTTCGACCCACAGTCTGACCCCGCTCGACCATCTGGCCCTCGCTCACCGCCAGCGACGAGAGGTGGCCGTAGAGACTCATCAACCCGTAGCCGTGATCGATCACAACCGCGTTGCCGTAGATACCGAAAAAGCGAGCCAGCACGACGACGCCTCGATTGGCCGCCGGCACCTCCGCACGTCGCACCGAGGCCAGGTCGAACCCGAGGTGGTCTTGCTGATCGACGGGTTGACCCTCGTAGACATAGGTTCTGCGATCGGCAAAGGCGGACATGACCTGGGCGTTGGGCATGGTAAAGAAGGGCTGGTCCCAGAGAAACTCCTGCCTAGAGCTCTCGCCCAGGGCAACCAGGGTCGCCGTGTTACGGCGTCTGAGCTCACCGTTGATCTCCAGGTAGCTCTCGAGGAGGCTCTCCTGGCTCTTGATAGCGGGCGTCTGTTCCAGAATCGGCGGCACGACCTTCTCCATGAACTGATCGCTGATCTGGATGGTGTCGGTTTTGTAGCCCTTGGCAAAAAAGCGCTCGACAAAGCTCCGGCTCGAGCGGTTGAGCACATCGTCTTCTGCTATCAGCCGGATCTCGTCAGCGTTTTCCAGGTCGAAACGAACTCCATACAGGCTGAACCGCTCGCCGCTGGTGCCACCGGGAAGCGGCTGGCCGGGAAACCACTTCTCCCCGACTTCCACGCCATCCCGAATCGCACTCTCTCCCACCCGGTAGACCACGACCCCGGCTCCGCCCCTGGAGACGTAATTCTGCATCGAGAGAACCTCGATGGCGGGTGGTATCAAGCGCACCGGTAGGGACAGCTCCTGGACAACCGGATCCGGACGGCGGAGCCAGGTTGGTGCCGGCCAGGCCCTGGCGATCAATGTCGCCTGGCCCGGCTCGAGCCCGTCGACCGTCTCGCTACCGATCTCCAGATCCAACTCGGTGTGAGCGGTTCGGGGTCCCCAGAACACCCAGGCCGCCCGCGGTTGATGCTCCTCTTCGGCCACGACCCGACTGATCTGGCCCTGCACCAGCTCCACCTGGACCCGGCTCAAGCCGCGGGAGCTCTCCTCGAATGCCACGGTCACGGGAGTGCGCCGGCCGATCCCGGGAAGTGCCGGCTCGATCGATATCGTCGGATCGGATCCCACTCGAAACGTGGCCAGAACCGCCACGACGAGCAGCACCCCGCCGACTATCCATCGCAGTTTCTTCCCTTTTCCCTCGCGTCGTCCTTCACCATCCATCTTGCTGGCCTTTCTCGTTTACGCGGCAGAGAATACCCCAATCGGCCGGCGGGCACCGCGCGCCGAAGGCGCGTGGTCGGGGCGGCCGCTTCACTGCACGCACACCAACCCCCGAGCGCACCGCGCCTTCATCGACTGAATTGAGCAGGAGCCGAGCTGCTAGGCGGTCGTCTGCTTGCGGAGCCTCGGGCTATCCCGAGTTTCTTCGAGCGACTTGGACAGCCGATGGATCAGCTCGAAAGTGATCCGGTCCTTCTCCACCGCCCGCTGGAAGACCATCACGGCGGCGATGGCCTCGCGCTGGATCTGGCGCGAGCGGAAGATAGGTAGAATCTCGGCCGCCACGCGGCGCGCGCTGTCGTTCTGTCCTTCACCGAGATGGAGCGCGGCCAGGTCCAGAGACACCAGGGCGAAATCGAGCGGCTTCTCCAGCTCCAGATAGGACTGGCGGGCCTCCGAGAAGGCGTGCTCGGCCTCCTGCGCCCTCTCGAGACCAGCGGCTATCTTGCCCTCGAGCCAGCACAGACCGGTTCTGGACCACGGATCGCCGTATTTGGCATAGAGCGGTCGGGCCTTGACCAGGAGCTTCAGCGCCTCCTGCAACCGACCACACTCATTCAGACAGAGGATCAGGTTGTGCTGCGCGGCCAGGGTCACCCGTCGATCCTGCTCCGGCTCGAGGTTGGCCAGCGCCGATTCGAGGATGGCGATGGCGCCTTCAGCGTCACCCGAGTAGGACGTAAAGAGTCCCTTGCTCACCATCGAGCGCGCCATCAGATGATGATCGCCGGCTCGGCGGTAGATGGTCTCGGCATGACCCGCCAGGCGGATGGCCTCGTCGAACCTCCGCTGGTCACTGCGCAGGGAGGCGGTGAAGCTGTAGAGCCGCGCCTCCTCGATAACGTCACCCGTGCCCTCTTCGAGCAGTCCCTCGGCCTCACCAAAGACCTCTTCGGCGCCGCGGAGATCACCTGTCAGTCGGCGGGCATTACCCAGAACGCTGCAGGCACGCGCTTGAAGATCCCGCACCAACGAAGAGCTGTACCGTTCGAAGTCCAGATTCTCGGCGATGGCAACGCCGAGCTCGCCGAGGTCGACCGCTTCCGGCGGCGACACGAATCCGGCTTCGAAGCTCTTGTCGATCACCAACTCACAGAGGCTCCAGGTTTGAAACCGGCTGCTGTTGCGGGCCAGAAGCTGACGCCGCCGCGCGGGATGGGAATCCAATTCCGCGAACAGCCGTGGCGCCTCTTCGCGCTCCCGGTCCAACGCCGTCTCCTCCTCCGCTATGGTCTTCAGCACTCTCTCGAACGCTTCGGTGACATCGAAATGCCCCTCGGCGGTCCAGGAGTAGGGCATGCCGGCGGACCCGGTCTCCCCGGCGCCTTCAACGGGCCAATAGGACCGAGCGACCTTGCTGCACTCCGAGCAGCCACTGATCAGATGCTGGACGATCTCGCGATTCTCGACCGGCGTATTCTCGCCGCGCATGAACTTGGCCAGGGTCCCGCGATCGGGGTGGCGGTCAGTCATCCTGCCGCTCCTCGACCAGGCCACAAGCCACGAGGCGGGTGGTAAGTGACGCCAGACAGCGCTCGGTCAGCTTGTAGATGCTGGAGGCCTTGTAACCCAGATGCTCGGCTGCCTCGGTGGGGTTGTATCCCTGCCGATACCGCAGGCTCAGCAGCGAGCGACACCGTGACGGAAGCGTGGCCAGAACACCAGTGAGATCATGCAGGAGGTTGAACCGTTCCTGGGCCGGTAGCGTGGTGTCAGCCAGGGACTCGAGGATGGCGTTGTCGACACCCTCGTAGACACAGCGGCGACGGTTCCTCCAGTAGACCAGACACTTTTTGCGCAGCGCCCCCAAAACCCACGCCTCGGGGGAACGAATCTCTTGTCGCTTGTAGAGAAAGGTGAGA
>CALILB010000079.1 GCA_938016625.1 uncultured bacterium
CTGCCGGTGGATCTCTCAGATCCCGCGCTCATGGAGCTGATCCTTCACGAGCTGACCCACATCTTTCAGTACCACGTGGTCTTTGGCGGCCGCACCGGTAGGGGTGTGGCGGCCAATGCCCCGTTGTGGTTCATGGAGGGAATGGCGAGCTACATGGAGGGCGAAGAGTCGGCCCGCGACAAGATGTTCGTGCGGGATGCGGTGGTCAACGACAACATCCCGCCCATCACCCGCGCCAATGTCGGTGGTTTTCTGGCCTACCGATTCGGCTACTCGGTCTTCGAGTTCATCGAGGATCGGTGGGGCAACGAGGGGTTCCGTGATTTTGTCCTCGAGACGCGAAATACCTTTGGCGCTCGCGTCGGTAAGGCGGTAGAGCGGGCTTTCCAGATGAGCCCGGAGGACTTCGATGCCGAGTACCGCCGGTGGGCGCGCAGAAGATATCTGACCGAGCTGCTGGAGACCGGAGAGCCGGCCGACTTTGGTCGTCTCTTCCGAGCGAACCCCTATAGGCCCAGCCAGGAGCTCTCTCCTGTGGCCTCGCCGTCGGGCGATCTGGTGGCCGCCTTCAGCACCGCCAAGAACGATGTCGACGTGGTTCTTTTCGACGCCGAGAACCGGTCGTTTCTCCGCAACCTGACCAAGGGTCTTTCGGGTAAGTACCAGTACTACGTGGCGCAGGAGCTCACCATGGGGCGGAAGATGGGTTTTGATCTCAGCTTTTCGCCCGATGGCGACACGATCGCCATTTTTGCCCGCAAGAACAGGGGGAGGGTGCTGCTGCTGATCGACGTGCTCAAAGGGGGGATCAAAAAGGAGATCCCGATCTACGAGATCGAACAGCAATTTAATCCGGCCTTCAGCCCGGACGGCACCAAGATCGCATTTCAGGGTTGGCAGGGTGGCAACTTCGACATCTTCGAGATCGACCTGGAATCTCGCGCCATCAGCAATATCACCAACGACGACGTCTACGATGCGGCGCCGGTCTATTCACCCGACGGCCGCTCGATCGTGCTGAGCTCGGTGGTCGGTGGCTACTCGAAGCTGTTTCGCATCGATCTCGACAATCCGACCGAGAGAATTCCGTTGCGCGAGGGGGTGAGGTCGAAGTCGAACGAGACCGACGCGACCTTTTCACCGGATGGCAGTCATATCTACTTCACCTCCGATGGCACCGGGGCCAACAACATCTTCTCGATCGATCTCCAAACGGGAGCCGTCACCCAGCACACCAACGCGGTAACCGGAACCTTCCAGCCCGCGGTTCTGGCAACCCCGGAAGGCACCGACCAGTTGGTCTACACCGGGTATTGGAAGAGTCGCTTCGACCTCTACCGCCTCGATTTGGATGACCCCATCACCGAGCCGATCCAGGTGACCCAGCAGCAGATCGAGGAGGTGGAATCTCCGCGGTACGACAAGTTGCCCCGTTTCGAGCCCTCGATCGAGGTAACCATCGACGATGCCAACAAGGAGAGGTACCGCGGCCGCAGGTTCTATCTCGAGAACATCTTCGGCGGCCAGATCGGTGTCACCAGCGATCAGAGATTTGTGGCGTCGCTCGGTGTCTCGTTTGCCGATTTTCTCGGGGATCGCCGTATTATTGCCCTGTTCGAGACGATCTCGAGTTTCAATAATTTCCAGGTCTGGTACTCGGACCAGTCGAACCGGCTCCAGTGGCGGGCGGGCATCTTCGACGACGACAGGTTCTTTGTCGGGGTGGACCAGAGCACCGGTACGGTGCGCCGGGGTGATGTCCTCTTCTCACTGACCGGTGGAGTCGGTGAGCTCATCTATCCGCTGGGCGTCAACCACCGCATCACGGCCGGCCTTGGCTACTACCGCCGTGAGTTCGGGTTTCAGGAGATCCTGACGGACGAGAACGGCGACGCGATCTTGGATCCGGAGACCGGGCTCCCGGTACCCATCATCTCGCCAAGGATAGACGACTATCCCCAGATACAGGCTTCCTTCGTGGGTGATACCACGGTCTGGGAGCGTTGGGGTCCCGTCACCGGCCGGCGCTACCGGTTGTGGGGTGAGTACGCACCCGACCTCGAAGAGAGCGGCACCCTGACTTCGACCATCGGTCTCGATTTCCGGCAGTATGTGCGGCTCAGCCGCAGGAACCAGCTTGCCGTCCGGCTGTGGGGGGCGCAAAGCGACGGCAACTTCCCCAGCCCGATCTACATCGGCGGCCTCGACACCCTCCGGGGCTTCGAGTACGCCTCGATCGTGGGTGACCGGGCCTTCTTCGCCAATCTCGAATATCGCTTTCCGTTCATCGATCTGCTGGCCTTTCCGGTTTTTGCCATACAGGAAATCCGGGGGAACATTTTCCTGGACATCGGTGGCGGCTATTACAGCTCGATACAGGAAGACTTCGACTGCTGGGACTCCGATGAGAACAGACTCAACGACTGTGTGTCCTCCTATGGCTTTGGAATCTCCTTCAGGTTTCTTGGGATGAATCTCAACTTTGACTTTGCCCAAAAGTGGGACTTCAAGGACTCCATCGACGGGTTCGAGTCCTCCTTCTGGTTCGGACGGCGATTCTGATCCCGGAGCCGTTTGCGATGAAGATCGAAGTCCTCGGCTGCTATGGGGGTGAGAGCCCCGAGTGCCGCACAACCTCGCTGCTGATCAACGGCACGATCGCGTTGGATGCCGGCTCGCTGGCGCAGGCGCTGTCGCTCGACCGGCAGGCCCAGGTGCGATCGATCGTTCTGACTCACTCGCACGTGGACCACGTGCGGTCGCTACCCTTCTTT
>CALILB010000080.1 GCA_938016625.1 uncultured bacterium
AGCACGTTGCGCCAGCCCGAGGGTGTTCCAGTCACCCGCCTGACCGGGGCGCCACTCGATCGATTGGCGTGCAACCTCTATGGCGCGCTCGTACTCACCGGCCTGATAGAGGGCCAGTGCCAGATAGGGTGCCGCCCTTGCCGCCACACCCCGACGGTTTTGCGGATCGAGGGTGATGGCCTGCTCGAGTGAGCGGACGGCCTGATCGGGTTGGGACGAGCGGTGCTGGATGAGACCCAGCTCCAGCCACAAGCCGGGGTCGCCGGGTGTCTGTGCGATGCCGGCGTCGAGCACCCCGGCTGCACCCGCGAGGTCGCCTGAGTCGTTCACGGCCTGCGCCAGATACCGGGTCAGCTCGCTGTTGTCCGGCTCGATCTCGAGGGCCCGGCGAAACGCCTCCGCGGCCGCGATGGATAGATCTTGCCGGCTCCGGGCGATCCCCAGGTTTCGCCAAATGGCGACGTTAGCCGGGTCGAGACCGGCCGCCTCGGCAAAGGGTCTTTCCGCGTCAGCCCACCGCTCCTGCTCGGCATAGATCACGCCGATGCTGGTCAGGGCCTTGGCTCGGAGGCTGAGCGTATCGGGGTCGTCGTCGCGGTAGGTGAGACTGACGACTCTTTCGAACCGCTCCAGAGCGGTTTCTCGATCGCCCTTTTGGTAGTCCAGCACAGCCAGGTTGTAGAGGGCCACGGGTCGATTCGGGCTGAGCTCGACCGCGGCCTCGAGCTGTTGCCGAGCGCCCTCGGTCTGCCCCTCCTCGAGCTCCGCTAAAGCGTCCTGCACTCTGAGCGCAGCCTCCCGATCGCGCTCGTTGCCTGCCACCCGGCGCGCCCTCTCGAACTGCAACTCGAACTCGCGGTTGTAGAGCGCCGGATCGAAAGCAAGATCCGGCTCGAGCACCAGAGCCCGGGTCAGGGTCTCCATGGCTCCCTGTTCCTTGCCCTGGAGATGTTGCAGCCAGGCAGCGGTCACCAGCGCTTGCGCCTGTCCCTGGGTCGTTGTCTCCCGTCCAGCCAGCTCGAGGTAGAGGAGAGCCGCCCGATCCAGATCGCCCTCCATATAGCGTTCATCGGCGATCCTCTTGAGCTCGGCGGCGTCGATCGGCGCTTCCTGTGCCGGGAGAGGCCGACCGGTGATCAGCAGCAGACCACCGATTGCGATGGAGACCAGAATTCCTACGGAATTGGATTTCCGACTCATGACTCCCAACTGTTTACCTAGCGCTTGATGGGGCGCCGTCGAACCTGTAACTCGCGCTGACCGGTCATGTCGAAGGTGACGACGGTCTCCCGCGCGGCCTGGACGTTCAGGGTCGTCTCGATACCGGGAGCGCTCGGATCGCTGACCGGCCGGATGGTCATGCGGTAGCTCCCGGGCTTCAACAGGTGCCCCTGGAATGGTGTGGCTCCGACCGGTTTGCCGTTGATCGAGACCACGCCCTGAGGCGAGCCGAGGCTGGCCTGGGCACTGAGCGACCCGGGTGGGGCGATCGGACTCTTGACGGTGATCTTCTCCCCGGCTTCGAGGGATACATCCACGGTCTCATTGGAGCGATAGCTGGGAGTTCTGAGCGCAAACATGAGGACATGACTGCCCGGCTCGAGCTCGAGGTTTCTGGGAGTGGTGAGGGACAGAGCCGGTCCGCCGTCGACAGAGACGGTCATGGCCTTGTGCCAGCTCTGAGAGACGACCAGAGTGGCCAGGGTGGGCTCGATCTCCTGCTGCTGGAAGGGTACGAGCGGTGCTTCCTCGATCGCTGGTGGAGTTGTCTCTTCGCTGGCGGTCTGATCAGCGGTTTCCGCCGGCGGGGCTTCTTCGACCGGTGGCTCCGGCACCGACTCGCTGGGAGCCGGCTCGGCGCCGGCCTCTCCCACCGGCTCGCCCGGGACGTCCGCAGCCGTCTCGGTGGATGGGGACGGTCGACCGATCGCTGTGCGCACGTCGTCGACCAGGGCATCCCCGCCGACCTTGATGGTTTCGGCGATCTGGCGGATGGGGGGCGCCATCTCCAGCCGCTCGAGGTACCAATAGGTTCCACCGGCACCGAGCAGGAGCAGAACGAGCAGAACGAGCGGCACCTTGCTGGTCTTGCGGCTGCGGACGTCGACAACAGGCAATCCATGGGTCGAAGACGCCGGCGACTGGTATTTGACCTCCGAGATCCGGGGCGGCCTGCGAACGGGGATGTTGTCGGACTGCGGGCGTACCTTGGTGACCGCCAGCGACGGGTCGGGCGCCACGCGTCTGAGTGATTGGGTGAGCGAGCGTGTGGGGCGCTGTCGTTGCAGCTCGTCGCGGACGTGGGAGAGCTCGAGGAGGATCTCCTTGAAACTCTCGTAGCGTCGGTGGGCGTCTTTCTGCAGACAGCGGTGGATGAGAGTCCGCAGCTCGGCCGGACACTGGGCGCCGCTGATGGGGGTGGGGTCGTCGTTGAGGATCTCGTAAAACGTGGCCGAGATCGAATCCTTGCCGAATGGGCGCTTGCCGGTGATCAGCTCGTAGGCCAGGACACCATAGGAAAAGATATCGGTGCGGGGATTTGGCGGCTCCCCGCGGATCTGCTCCGGCGCCAGGTAGGCGGCCGTACCGACCGCCATTCCCTCCTGGGTCATCCGGGATTCCATCTGATGCAGGATGGCGATGCCAAAATCCATGATCTTGGCGGTGCCGTCGTCGAGAATCTGGACGTTGGAGGGCTTGACGTCCCGGTGGATCACACCCATCGAATGGGCATACTCCA
>CALILB010000081.1 GCA_938016625.1 uncultured bacterium
CCTCTGCGCACCGCGGCCTTCACCCTCGCCATCGGTCGGGTCGGCAAGGCCACCGTGTTGCGCGGAATCTAGGGAGGCAAGATGAAGGAAAGTGAGATCACGAAACTCTTGAGCCGTTCCGCGCTCGCCACCGCCCTCGACGACGAGGAGCTCGCTTGGGTCGTGCAGTCGGGAGATGTGGAGGAGGTCGCGAGCGGGACGCCGCTGGTCGAAGAGGGAAGCTCCTCCGAGGGGCTCGTGATTCTCCTCGACGGTGAGGCGGAGATCATCAGCCACGACGACAACGGTGTCGATACCCGCATCGCAGTGCTCGGACCGGGATCGATGGTCGGTGAGCTCGGGATGATCGACAACGCGCGGCGGCCGACACGATTCCGCACGCTCCGCGACTCCGTGGTAATCGTTCTCGACCGTGCGCTCGTGACCGATCGGGTGGATCGTCAGGGCGTTTCCGGATTTGAGAGGATGCGGATTCTGGCGAAGCTCTTTGCAGCGCGATTGCGCGACGTCGAGGGAGAGCTGGACAAGCTGCGGGGGCAACAGCAGGCGCTACTCGACGTGCTCGACGGCATCTTGAGCGATCCGGAAGTGCTCGATGGACTGATCGGGAGGGATCGCAGCTGGCGTCGAGAGGACCTCAACGAGTTCAAGCAAAAGCTCCAGGCCGAGTGGAACTTCTGAGCCCCAGGCTCCCCGTTCCGAAATTCAGCACCGCCGCCACAACTCGAGACAGCGTCTTGCCGCCGTCGACCAGTTGCTCCCCCCGCCGACCAACCTAGCGAGCTCTGGCGACGGCGGCCGTCGGTCGAGCAGGCCGGGGATAGAGCGGATGGGGCGGGTGCGGGGGTGCTCGGCGACGGTGAACCACGGTCGCAGGCCGGCGGACCCCAGAAGACGTGCATGGCGGAGCACGTTCATCGGCCGATTGGACCATGGTTCCTCGAAGAGGCGGGGGAACAAAGCGTAATGCTCGAAATCGGAGAAATGGATGCCAACCCGCAGCTCCTCGAGCCACCGCCAGCAGACGAGCAGCGCCTGCGTGACCTCCTGCCGGCGCTCCTCGACGACCTCGGTGGCCGGCGCGGGGGCTGGTTGCTGGCGAGCGTGTGCGGCCTCGCGGTAGCGCTCGAGCAGCGTTGGAATGCCCTCGAGTCCTGCCGGTAGGCCGTCCTCGAGTACCCGAAGTCGCTGATCGTAGCCAACCCGAAACCGGCCATCGCCGATCAGCGCGGCGGCGCCGACCGCCAGCCACGCCTTGTGGATGAACTTCCAGGTGCGATCCGCCCCGAGATCGTCAACCAAGCTCCACAGGATGAGCGCCGCGCGATTTGACAGATAGTGGACGCCTTCGAACAGCGGTAGCCGATCTGGCGCCATTGCAGGCGCTGCGCGCAGTGCTTCGGCGCTACCGCGGACTACGTGGTGGCCGCCTACCAACTCGCACCACATCATGGTGAATGGCAGTGTGCTTACGTCTTCGGTGCGGACGGCGGAGAGCTCGACCTCGAGACCGAGATCCTCCTCCAGGGTCCGCCCGACAGCGGCCATCTCGGAGCGCACGGACGATCTTCGCCACGCCGGGAGTCCTTCCAGGAGCACGAACAGGTCGTAGTCGTTGTAGGGTTCCCAGGCATCGCCCCGCCGCCGGCCGCCGCCTTCGCCGCGACCATAGCCGCCGCCGAGTACCAGGGCGTGGAACCGCTCACCGAGACGATCTGCCGCCACATCCGCGATGCGTTCGAGGTCGTGGGCGATCCGGGACTCGAGCTCGGCGTTGCCGAGGGTCGTGAACCGATGTCGAATTACCACCAAGCCCGTTCCTTCAGGCCCCGGTCGTTTCCCGGAGAGCTTCGCTCAGGCCCTGCCAGTAGGAGGATCGCTGTGCCCAACGGATCGCCGGGGCCGCCGCCGCGGCCAGCGGGTGCCTGTGCTGGAGACACCATGCCCAGTCCCTGGTCACCTCGGCCGCCCACGACCCGAGCACCCCCCTGAGCCAGCTGGAGGGCAACATCTCCCGCGGGTAGATCACCGCATCGGCACGGCCCTCGCCAGCGAACCGGCGGCGAGTTTCGGTGAGGGTGTAGTTGTGCGAATGCATGGCCACAGAGTGGGCGGCGTAAGCTATGTTCCAGCCCTCACGGCGGCGCTGCCACGTCCAGTAGACGTCCTCGGAGTAGCGGATCTCCGGATCGAACGGGCTGTCATGCCAAACCGATCGGCGGATGGCCGAGGAGGCCATGGAGAAGAAGTGGGGCCAGGTCGCGGCGATGCTGCCGTCGCCGAAAGCGCGATCGTAATCCTTGACCACCAGCGGAGTGGCTTCGGGTCGGGCCACCTGGCGGCCGTAGACCGCCGCTACCGTCGGATCGCGGTGCAGCGGCTCAATAAGCGACTCGAGCCACTCCGGGTGCTGGGGCGTGCAGTCGGAGTTGACGAACACACCGTAAGGCTCGTCGCCCTGCTCCATGCCCAGATTGAGCACCCGTCCCGGAATGTAGGTGCCGGGGGGGAGCTCGATCAGCTGCACCGGAAAAGAGCGGATGATGTCGACGGAGCGGTCCGTCGAGCCAGAGTCGATGGCTACGACCCGGAAGCGGGGACCCGCCTGCTGGTGTATGGCCTCGAGAGTGTCGCCGACCACCCACTCGTCGTTGAAACATCGCATGATGATCAGGGCCTCTGTGGTCATGGATGGACTCCTTGCGGTGCAGCGGCTGTTGCTGCCGGTACCTGGCGCACCAGGACCCGCCAGCGGGCAACTCGCGGACCGGGTGGCATCCTCGGAATGGCCGCCGCTACCCCGAGGAGCCCAAAGAACGTGAAGGACAGGGTCGTCTGCAGCAGCGCCCATTCGAGGGACACCTGCAGCACGACCGCAGTAAGACCGCCGAGCCAGCCGACCATCCACACCGAACGCAGATCTTCGCTGCGGTGGCCAAAGAGAAAGTGTCCGATTCCAACGAAAGCCGCAGCCAAGGTTAGGACGAAGCTGCCGAGGCCAAACCAGCCAGTTTCGGCGAGCAACAGGTAATAGATGTTGTGGCAAATTCCGCCCTCATCGAGTCCTGTGTGGCGTTCGCTATAGATGGTCGCCGCAGTTCCGTAGGAATAGTTGTTGATGCCGACACCGAGAATGCGATCAGAAGCCATCATACGCGCGGTCTCGTTGAACCTATGCCTTCCCTCAGCCGAGGCCTCGGGTGCCTCTTCGATCCGGCGCACCATCTTTTGTACAGCCAACAACCCGGGCGGCATCGCCAGCAACGCCATCACGCTTAGAATGACGAGTTTCTCGGGGTGAAACCGCCGCACGAGAGAAAGCAGCGTGACGATCGCCAGCGCCAGGAACAGACTCACCCACGAACCCCGAGACAACGTAAGGACG
>CALILB010000082.1 GCA_938016625.1 uncultured bacterium
GTGTCCTCACGGTGGCGAGTGCGGTCGAAAAACTGATCGGGGATGACGATGTCGGTCGGCCGGTAGTCGATCTTCATGGAGCCGACGGCACTGACCGAGACCAACCACTCGACCCCCAAGACCTTGAAGCCGTAGATATTGGCTCGGAAGTTGAGCTCGGAAGGCAGGATCCTGTGCCCACGGCCGTGTCGCGCCAGAAAGGCGACCTTGTTTCCGTCCAGATCTCCCACGATAAAGGGATCCGATGGCTCACCAAACGGCGTCTCGATCCTCTTCTCTTCCTCTACCTGGAGACCCTCCATCCCGTAGAGACCGCTTCCACCGATGACACCGATTCGAACCTCGCTCATCTGACTCTCCTTTACGGAATCGCATCGACGACGGCAAAGGCCGTCTCCAGTGCCTGGCGGCCCAACTGGCCACTGACAAAGGGGCTAGCTTTTCCCTGGCATCGAGATATGAATGCTTCCAGTTCTCTCTTGAGCGGCTCTTCCTTTTCGACCAGCAGATTATCGGGGACGATGCGCCGCTCATCGTCGCCCCCCTCGAGACGGTAACCCTTGATCTCCTGCTGATGATAGTCGACGGAGTAGTAACCCCTCCCCTGCAGAAAGACCCTTAGCTTCCGCACTCTCTCGGAAGAGACCCTGGAAGCCGTGAGGTTGGCGACACACCCCGACTCCAAGGCAATACGCGCGTTGGCGATGTCGATACGTGGCGACAGGACGCTGATGCCGGTCGCCCGCACCTCGGCTACCGGACTGGTATCGAGCGCATGGAGGATCTGGAGGTCGTGAATCATCAGGTCCAACACCACATCGACGTCGAGACTTCGCGGGGTAAAGACAGCCAACCGATGAACCTCGACGAAACCCGGTGGGCTCTCCAGCTGCAGCAGGCTCTGGACCGCGGGGTTGTAGAACTCGACATGGCCCACGGCAAGGACCCGGTCACCGGCTGCCTCGAGCAAGCGATCCGCCTCTTCGAGCGAGGAGGCCATCGGCTTTTCGATCAGAACGTGGATCTCGTTCTCAAGCAGCTGACAACCGATCTCCGCGTGATCGACTGTCGGTACGGCGACCACCACCGCCTCGACCTCCTGCGCCAAGCTCTCCAGGTCGGGCCAGGAGCGAGCTCCAAACTCCTTGGCCACCACTTCACCACGCTCCGGTCGCCGGTCGTGGAGCCCGACCAGATTCACCCCCGGGAGCTGCGACAGGATACGAACGTGATGACGGCCCAGAGCTCCCGTCCCCACCACTCCCATGCGCAGCCTACTCAGTGGAGGATCCTCTGCTGGTACGGCGGCCTGGAAGTGATTTGATGATCCCGCGCTGTGTCGTCGAAACAAAAGCGATCAAATAGTCGATCTCGGGGATGCCCGAGAACTCCTCGCGCAGCCGATCCAGAGCCTGTGTGGTGTTGAGCCCCGAGCGCAGCAGAACTCGCACGGCCTTGTCCAATGTCTTGAGAGTCTGCTTGTCGAAGCCCTTTCTTTGCAGACCGATGGAATTCACGCCGTAGCAGGCCGGTTTGTAGCCCACGGTCTTGATAAACGGCAGGGCATCCTGGCTGACGACCGAATAGCCCCCGATGTAGGCGTGACGACCCACTCGGCAGAACTGATGAATCCCACTGTAGGCACCCACGACCGCGTCGTCTTCGACCAGGACGTGTCCGGCCAGTGTCGCACCATTGCTGAAGATCGTTCGATTCCCGACGTGACAATCGTGAGCCACGTGGGTGTACGCCATAAAGAGGTTGTCGCTACCGATCGACGTATATCCTCCACCCGCCTCCGTCCCACGATGTACGGTCGCAAACTCCCGGAAGAGGTTGCGATCACCGATCTCCAGCCGGGTCTTCTCCCCCTGGTACTTGAGATCCTGGGGGTCGAAGCCGATACAGGCGTGTGAAAAGATTCTGTTCTCCACACCCATCTGGGTGGGACCGACGATCTGGGCCCCGGCCCCGATCTCGGTGCGAGCACCGATGCTCACCTCCGGACCGACGACGGCATAGGGTCCAACTGTCACTCCGGCAGCCAGTTGGGCACCGGGATCCACTATCGCTGTGTCGTGAATTTCAGCAGACATGATTGCCTCAGCGGTGACGGCTCGGGATGGAAGACGGCTTCCCTCGACGGGGACGCTCTACCTATCGATCCATCATTGCCGACGAGAGCACGGCCTCGGCCGCGACTTGCCCGTCGACCAGTGCCCGCGCGGACAGCTTGCAGAAGATCTCTCTGAGGCGGAGAATTTCGATCTCGATCCTCAGCTGATCTCCAGGCACCACGGGCCGTCGGAATTTCGCCTTGTTGATAGTGGTGAAATAGATGAGCTTGTTGTCACGGTCCGGAACATCGTGCATCAAGAGCACGCCACCGGCCTGCGCCATCGCTTCGATCACCAGGACACCCGGCATCACCGGGTGGCCCGGAAAGTGGCCGGAAAAGAACTCCTCGTTGACGGTGACGTTCTTGATGGCGACGATGCTGTTGTTGGGCTCAATCTCCAGCACACGGTCGATCAGCAGGAGGGGATACCGGTGGGGAATCACCGACATGATCCACCTGATATCCATCAACGGCTCTTTCTCACTCACTACTCTTCTCCTGCCCCTCGCCCACAGATTTTGCCTCGAGAGCCTTCAGGCGTCGAAACAACTCGGCCAATCTCCTGGTCAAGGCCTGCTGTCGTCTCCAGCCGGCCGCGTCTCCCGCCGGGATGCCGGCGACGGTCTGGCCACTCGGCACTGATTTGAAGACGGCCGACTTGGCCGCCACCTGGGCTCCGTCACCGAGCTCCAGGTGTCCGGCGGCCCCCGACTGACCGGCCATGACTACGCCGTTACCCAACCGCGTGCTGCCGGAGAGACCGGATTGGGAGACGAGGATGCAACCACGGCCAAGTCGAACGTTGTGAGCGACTTGCACGAGGTTGTCGATCTTGCTTCCCGCTCCCAGCCGGGTCTCGTCGAGTAGACCCCGATCGACCGTCGTATTGGCGCCAATCTCGACATCTTCCTCGACGACCACCTTACCGATGTGCGGCAGCTTTTCGTGCCGGCCCTGGTGAAGGGCGTAGCCGAATCCGTCGCTGCCGAGCACCACACCGGAGTGCAGGATGCT
>CALILB010000083.1 GCA_938016625.1 uncultured bacterium
CTTCCCACCGTTAACGCCGCCCTGAATGCCATCAGTGCCGCGTTTCTAGTTGTAGGCTACATCTTCATTCGGCGCCGACAGATCTCGGCCCACCGCGCCTCGATGCTGGCGGCCTTTGGCTGCTCGGTGGTGTTTCTCGTCTCCTATCTCTACTATCACTCGCAGGTGGGCTCGATGCGTTTCGAGGGGACGGGGACGATCCGCACCGTCTATCTCACGATCCTGGCCAGCCACTCGATCCTTGCCGCGGCGGTTCCCTTTCTGGCTCTCATCACCCTGGTGCGGGCGCTCCGCCGAAAGTTCGACCGCCACCGGGCGATTGCCCGCTGGACGCTACCCATCTGGCTCTATGTCTCGGTGACCGGGGTGGTGGTGTACTGGATGCTCTATCGGATGGAGTGGTAGGCCTGGCGCTGTTCACCGCCTGCTTTCGGTTTGCACCAACTCTACGTTGGCAACGTTCGAGCGACACTCTGCCTGAGCGGGCGGGGTGTGAGCTAATCGTACTTCTTCAATAACGCCTGGAAGCGGGGATGATCGTGCAGCGGCGCCCAAGAGGGATGAAGCCGAAGGGCTGTCGAAGTGGTGGTGAAAGGGATCGACATCAGGGTCTCGAGACGGTCGATGGCGGCGTCGTAGTCGCCGGCCCGGGTGTAGACTATCGCCCCCTGGTTGAGGATGAAAGGACCATAGATCGCGTCCTTGGCGACGGGCAGCATCTCCGCCGCCCTTTCGGCCTCTTGGATCGCCTCCTCGTAACGCCCGAGGCCCGACAGCACCAGGGCCAGACCGGAATGCGCGAACGCATCATCAGGCTGTTCTCGCACGTAGCGTTCGAGATGCGGCAACGCCTCCCGGAATGCGGCCGCGGATTTCTCCCGCTCGCCCATCAGGTCGTAGATCCAGCCTCGCGACATCGACTTGGGGTACACCGCGATCGTGCTGGTGTCGAAGAATTCGAACGGTGCGGCGTCGAGCCGGCGTAGGGCGGACTCGAAGTCGCCGAGCGCCCCCTCGCTCAGCACCCAGGCCCAGACCGCGGCGGTGCTCTGGTGCTCGGGCATCCGCTCGAGCGTCGCCCGGGCGCCGTCGGCGTCGCCCTTCCAGCGCCACAGATTGCCGGCCTTGCCGCCATAGGCCGCGATCTGATCCGGCAGCAGGGCGATCGAGCGGGTGTAGTAGCGATCGGCCTCCTCGTGCCGCCGCAGATACGTATTCGCCAGCGCGACCTCGTCGGCCATGCCGCCGTCTCGGGGGTCGAGCTCGAGCGCCTGCATGAAACTCGCGGCCGCCTCTTCGAACTTTCCCTGTCGCCGGTAGATGTAGCCCATGGCCGCCTGGACATCGACGCTTCCCGGCAGCAGCCGCTCGGCCAGACGGAATTCCTCGAGCGCCTTCTCGTAGTCTCTGGCACCGTAGTAGTGAACATATCCCAGGGCCAGGTGCCCTTCGCCGAGATTGGGCTCGAGCTTGAGCGACCGGTCGGCAGCGGCGCGCGCCTGCATCATGCGTTTCTCGCTGGTGTCGATGCCGAACCAGTAGGAGCGAGAATGGCCCAGCGACAGGTGCGCGTGCGCCTGGGCGAACTCCGGGTCGAGCTCGACGGCGCGCTGAAACATATCGGTTGCCACTCGGAACTGGCGCTGTGTCAGGTCGGGCTGCCGGGCGTAGTCCAGGCCCTTCAGGTAGAGCTGGTAGGCCTCGAGATTGTCTGTCGGCTTGGCCTCCAGCGTCTGGCGCTCGGTGCCGAGCAGCGCGATGTCGAGCTGACCGATGACCTGTCCCGCGATGTCCGACTGCACCTCGAAGATGTCGTCGATCACGCGATCGTAAGTGTTCGACCAGAGCTGGGTGTCATCGGCCACCCCGATGAGCTGGGGCGTGATGCGGACCCGGCTCGCTCCCCCGGGATCACTCGCCCAGCGCACGGTGCCGGACAGGACGTAGTCGACGCCCAGCTCATCGCCGATCTGGGAGATGGTCTTCTGCCCACCCGCGTATTGTGCGGCGCTGTTGCGCGAAATGACCCCCAGACCGCTCACCGCGGCCAGACGGCTGGTGATCTCCTCGGTCATGCCGGCGGCGAAAAACTCGTCCTCGGCGTTGCCCATGTTCTGAAAGGGCAGCACCACGATCATCTTGCGGGCCTGAGCCGTCGGCTCGGCGGCGGTCTCCGGCCCGGTGGCTGTCGGCGGCTCCGCGGCCTCCTGCCGTGGGCGCAGAATCCAGAGCGCCGTCAGCACGATCAAACCCACGACCGCAATCCCGGCGACCCACCACGGTGCCTTGCCGCCACCTTTCTCGACCACCACGACCGAACCGGCCGAGGGTGAGGTGACCGCGGAGACCGAGCCCGAGGAGATCGGGGTTGCAGCCGGCTGTGGGGCAGGGGCCATCGGCACAGCACCCGAGGGTGGGGGAGGCTCGGCCGTCGCCACCGAGTGATCCGATCCGGTGTCCCGCCGCAACCGCTTCAGATCCGCCAGCAGATCCCTTGCAGTCTGGTATCGGATGTCGCGGTCCTTCTCGAGCAGCTTGACGATCACTCGTTCGAGCTCGTCATCCAGAGCCGGGTTGAGCCGCACGGGGGCGATGTAGCGACCGCCGAGAATCTCGCTGAAGACGACACCCGAAGTCGTACCCGCAAAGGGAGGCTTGCCGGTCGCCATCTCGTACATCACGACGCCGAACGAGAAGAGGTCGGTGCGCGCGTCCAGCTCTTCTCCCCGCACCTGCTCGGGGGACATGTAGGCAATCGTGCCGACGGTCGCTCCCGGGCTGGTGAGGCTTTCATCGAGGCCGGGGGCGGTCGGCACCTCCGAGCGGGAATCGGCCTGACCTTCGGTCAGCTTGGCGAGGCCGAAATCCAGGATCTTGGCGTAGCCGCGGGTAGTGATGAAGAGATTCGCCGGTTTGATGTCGCGATGGACGATTCCTGCCGTGTGCGCCACATCGAGGGCGTCGACGATTTGGATCGCGAGCTCCGTGATGCGCTCGCCGGCCAGTGGCTCGTCGGTAATGAGGTTCTTGAGAGTCTGCCCTTCGAGCAGCTCCATGACCAGATACGGCTGGCCCTCGTGCTCGCCGATGTCATGAATCGTGCAAATGTTGGGATGGTTGAGCGCCGAGGCCGCCTGTGCCTCGCGCCGGAAGCGCTCCAGCGCCTGTGGATCGTCGGCGAGCTTCTCGGGCAGGAACTTGAGTGCCACGGAGCGCCCCAGCCGGGTGTCTTCGGCCTTGTAGACGACACCCATGCCGCCGCCACCGAGCTGCGACACTATCTTGTAGTGCGAAATCGTCGAGCCGATCATCTCGTGACTATCGATGAATTCTATAGCACCGGGGCCGGCCTCACCGACCGTGCTCGGGAAGACGGGCCAATCCTTCAACGGAGGTTCCCTCTATTCGCTGATAATTGTGAGGTCGATCCCGAATTGCCGGCTTAGAAAGATCAGCACCGTATCGCGTCCGGCGACAAAATCATCTACCTGGGAGACGACTTCGTGATGCGGCAAGATGCCCGACCCGGCAACTGCCTCGCCCACGGCAGCGCGGAAGGGAAGGGTGGCCACCCGAAGCCGCAGGCCCGTATGGGGCAGCTCGAGATGGCGGCTCCCGTCATGGCAGAGCGAGCCGCCGCCGCTCTCCTGACCGACGAAGATCGCCCGCTCGCTCGCTGCGAGATGAGCGAGGAAGTGCCCCGTGGTGGAGAAGCTGCCAGGGCCGAGGAGGACAAAAAGCCGTCCTCCGAAGGAGGTCTCATGCGGCTCGAACTCTCCGTAGTATCGGTCGTACCCCAGGGCCCTGTGTTCGGCCTTCTCAGGCTTCTCGAGGTAGGCAAAAGACTCTGGTAGCAGGTAACGCAGGAGGTTGATGGAAACCCTCGGTGGTCCTCCCTCGTTACCGCGGACGTCGACTACGAGCGTTTCGACCCCGGTCTCGGCGAGGCTCGTGAAGAACTCCTGCAACGCTCTAGAGCTATTTGGGCGGTGCTGGGGGGCAAAGGTGTACAGGCGCAGGTAGGCTAGTCGCTCGGACTCGAGGATCTCCATCCGCATCGGAGGTGGCTCATGGTAGGGGTCAAGCTCGGGATGTTGCTCCTGGAAGGAGCGGATCACCCGGCGCGTCGGGCGTGCCCGCACCTTCACTTCCCGCTCCAGACCGTCGTCTGGGTCTCGGAATCGCACCCGGAAGCTGGAGGACCGGTCGACGAAAAGCCAGAACCAGTAGGGAAACCCTTCTTGGCCAACAGCGAGGTTGTAGGTGGGGCTCCGCCGGTCCGAGGGCAGGCTTGCGAGGAGTCGATCTCGGATCTCTTCCATAGGTCGCCCACCGATCGCCAGGAGCTCGGCGCCGCGGGGCACCTCCACCCCCCGAGCGTAGTGGTAAGCCAGGAACGCTCGGCCGTGGACGAAGCGCACTCCGAAGGGGAGGAGCCGCCCGGCGCTGAGGACGGCCCGAAGGCTCTGAGCCGGGGCACGCAGCCCGGTGTGGCCGCAACCGACCGCCGTCACCAGCGGGGCGGCCTCCACGAGCAGGTCCGAGGCGCTCATTCCGTCCCGGAGCCGCTCCTCGACCCGAGCGAAAGCCCTATCCATCTGCTCCGATGTCTGGTGGGCGTAGAGGCTCGGGTGGTTTTCTTCCAGAGCCGCCCGCAGGTAGTGCAGATCGTCTCGGAGATCCTCCACCGCACGTCCCCTTTCGAATCCGAGGCTCAGAACGAGCTTCCCGTATACGGGCAGGACCACCTGCTGGTAGGCGATCCACAGGACCACGCCGGCGACTGCAAACACGACCACACCCACCGCAAGTCGTTGGGAAAACTCCTTCACTTCCCGGAGCCAGTTTTCGGGCGGGGGGTAGCGTTCCTCGGCGTGTGGATCGCCAGACGGGGGCTGATTCGTTGATCTCATCCTCCAACTCCTAAGAAAAGCCGAGCACACAAGTCTGATAGCCAACCAGCAATCCCCACCCCGGTGTATGGGATTGTACCTACCCGTCAGGGTGTTCCCGGAGGACCGTCAGCTTGCTAAGCAAGAATTGTCCCGACAAAGGCTCACCTGGGATAACCCAGGGCCGCAAAGCCACGGGTCTTGAAATGTTTCGAGACCGCCGGGCTGCCGAAGGATAAACGGAGGTGAGTTATGAAGAAGATTCTTCTAGCAGCGGCGCTGGTGGTCGTGGGCACAGTCCCTTGCGCTCAGGGAAAGCAGGACGGTTGCTTCTCTCCCCTGGAATGGGAGGGAGAAGGGAAAGCTGGGTTTCGCGCGTGCAATAAGACAGCGGGCTGTGAAATCTGCGCGGCGGAGTCTGGAGCGGCCTTTGGCTTCTGCGCTGCCTATTGCGAGGCGATGGACTGCGACGATGATGAACCGGCAGCGTCCGAGGCAGCCTGTCTCAAGGTCAAGGACAAGTACATTCAAGTGACCGGTAACCCAAAGCTGCCATGCGAGGGGGATCGTCTAGAAAGGGTAAGTTGTGGGTCCTTTTCCTCCTGCATCTATTGCCTGGAGGGGGAAGAAGACACGTGTACGGACTGCGCAGACGATTTGAGCTCCCTAGGCGGCTGCACGAATATTTGTAGCCCTTAGGTGGGCATTACCTGGCACCGGTAGAGTAAATTAGAGCGACATTCCGTGTCGTGAATGACCGGTCGGTGCGAGTGCCGGGCGGTTCTTCGGGCGAAGGTGTCGACAGGGGTGATGGATGGAATCGGTGGGCAAAATCAAGATCCGGCTCTTGATCGGTTTCTGCTCGGTTTTGGTGGCCGGCCCTCCGGTGATGGCGGCTCCGGCGGATACGGTGCCGATGCGCACGGCGGTCAAGCTTGGTCGCTCGAAGATGGGCTACAAAGCGATCGTCAAAGGCATCCACGTCACCGATGAGCGCTTCAACCCGTTCTATCTGTTTGTGGAGCTCACGCGCAAAGAGCCGTTCGGGTTGAAGCGCTTGCTGCTCGAAGCCGACGACGAGGTTCTTGTGCTGGATCTTCCGCCGGAGTCCAGAGCCGACGTTGGATGGTACGGCAACGTGCCGCCGGTCCCTGAGCCCGGGACCTCGACCGAGCTCAGGTATGTCTCCAAGGAGGAGCGGACATTTCCGCTTCCTCTCGAGCAAGCAGAACGGCTAGCCACCGCCCAAGAGTTGACCGTTGTTCTGGTCGGGAGCTCTGATCGCTCCTCGAGGCACCCGGTCAAGCCCAAGGAGCTGGCCAAGCTGCGCGACTGGCTGGAAAAACGGTTGGCGCTCGTCGAGCCCTGAGGGGTGTCTGGTGCGGTGCCCTACAGCTCCAGCTGTTTCTGATCCGAAACGGACTTTTCTTCGCCGTCGTCTTCTGAGCCGCCATTGAGCTTCGTGTAGACGTAGCGGCCCAAGCCGTGGACCCACTGGGGATCCTCGCCGAGATCTTTGGCCTGGAGCAGCTGGGCAAGCTTCGAATCCAGATCGTCTAGAAAGTGGAGGACAAAGGACTCGCTAGTCTTGGGCTTGACCGGGGAGGAGAGTCCTGTGACCTTGTCAGCGTCCTTTGGAACGTTCCAGGTTGCAATTCTGTGCTTCAGGGTTTATATTCTGGAACGTTCCAAAAGGAACACAAGGCCTGGGCGGGGCAAAGTCAAGTGTCACCACGGGGAAACCCGATCGCACCACAGTCGCAAAGCAGGCCGACGATTCACGGCAGGGCCACTGCGAGACGACCGGAATGGCCTTTTGGACTCAGTCAAACCGATTCAACCTTCGCATCATCCAAGTGACAACGAGTGACGCGATCTCGATTTTCAGAAGGGGAAAAACACATGGCAACGAATGCACGATCCGGAAAAACAGAAGCGGCTCGATTCATTCTCGGAGTCTCACTGGTGATGTTCCTGGCTGGGTCTGCCGCGCCCGAGCAACCGCCGACCTCGGACCCGGACTCGGCAGAGGGTCCCGCCATCGTCGTTGCCGAAGGGGCTCTCTCCCCCATCGTCATAACCGAGGAAGTCAAGTACGACACAGATGATCCAGCGATTTGGATTCACCCCACAGATCCGTCACAGAGCCTAATCGTTGGCACAGATAAAAACCCAGAGGATGGTGCGCTCTACGTCTTTGATCTCGATGGCAAGATCCTGCCGGAGAAGACAGTTCGCCCGCTCCTACGTGTCAACAACGTCGATATCGAATACGGTTTGATGCTCGGTGGCGA
Organism: uncultured bacterium; assembly: GCA_938016625.1. GTDB lineage: Bacteria > Acidobacteriota > Thermoanaerobaculia > Multivoradales > JAHEKO01 > M0029. The sequence goes on from CALILB010000083.1 coordinate 7,187, forward strand.
ACTGGTTGACATCGCTGTTGGCACCGAGAGAGTGGCCAACAAAATACGAGTTTACAGCCTTCCGGATATGAAAGAGATTGATAACGGTGGTATCGACGTATTCACTGATCAGGAAGAACGTCGACCGATGGGCATCTCGCTCTACAAGCGGCCGTCGGACGGCACTATCTACGCAATCGTCGGCAGAAAAAGCGGTCCACCAGAGGGATATCTGTGGCAGTACAGGCTCGAGGACGATGGCAGTGGGAACGTGATTGGTGTCAAAGTACGTGAGTTTGGTGCCTACAGTGGTCTCAATGAAATCGAGGCCATCGCAGTCGATGATCCTCTTGGATATGTCTATTACTCAGATGAGGGGAGCGGCGTCAGAAAATATCATGCTGACCCGGATGCTGAAGGTGCTGGTGAAGAGCTAGCCATTTTTGCCAACGTATTCGGTCCTGAAGGATTCACCAGAGACAACGAGGGAATTTCTATTTACCAGATTAATGATGGAACAGGCTATATCCTTGTTTCTGATCAACACGCTGACAAATTCAGAATCTACAAACGTGAGGGAGAAGTCGATGACCCCCACAACCACCTGTTCGTGAAATCGGTGCCCGTCCAGACCCACGAGAGTGATGGCTCGGAAATCACCAGCGTTGCTGTGAATGACAATTTCCCGACTGGTCTCTTCGTCGCGATGTCTGACAACAGGACATTCCACTACTACTCCTGGGATGACATCGCGGGGGACGACCTGGTCAGGGCGCCGAACGGAGAAGTGGTGCCTTGATTCGTAACATACTAGTTGCCCTGGTCGCGGCCCTGATGGCGGGGCCGCCCGGAACGTCGGCCTCTGCCTACAGTTCCAGCTGTGTCTGATCCGAATCGGGCTCGCTCTCGCCACCATCCTCTTCCTGGCTGCCGTTGAGCCTGGTGTAGACGAAGCGTCCCAGCCCGTGCACCCACTGGGGATCCTCTCCCAGGTCGCGGGCTTGGCGCAGCTGGGCGAGCTTGGAGTCGAGATCGTCGAGGAAGTGGAGGACAAAGGCCTCGGGGGTCTTGGGCTCGACCGGGGAGGAGAACTCGAGGCGGCCCTGGTGGGAGAGGACGAGATGCTCGAGGTGGAGAAGCAGATCGGCGGGGAAGTCTTCGATCGCCTGGCAGCGCTCGCGTAGCAGATCGCGACCGATGACGATGTGCCCCACGAGCCGTCCTTCGGGGGTGTAGTCGTTGGCCGGCATGGCACCGAGCTCACGGATCTTGCCGAGGTCGTGAAAGAGGATCCCGATCAGCACCAGGTCCCGATCCAGCTCCGGGTAGTGGTCGCAGACCGGTACCGCGAGCTCGATCATCGAGACCATGTGTTCCAGAAGCCCCCCGCGGTAGGCATGGTGGATCGCCTTCGCCGCCGGGTGCTCGCGCAGGGCGTCACCGTGGGCCTCGAGGGTCTCCTCGACCAGTTGCTTCAGCGCAGGCCGCGCGATGTTGTCGAGCAGGGTTGTCTGCAGACGGGTGTAGAGATCGTCTATGTCCTCCCGGGTGGACGGTATGAGCGCCGCTTCGTCGAAGCCGTGCTCCCGGTCTGCTGCTGTTGCCCGCCGGCAGTCCTTTACATTGAGCTGTAGCTGGTTGCGATAGTCGTGGACCAGACCCTTGAAGGCCACAAAGTCGTGGCTGGCGTAGTCTCCCGCGAGCGCGCGGCTGTCGGACCAGACCTTGCCGGCGATCCTGCCGCTGGCATCGGCCAGCTCGAGATCGAGATAATCCCGGCCGTTCTTGTCCTGGCGCCGCTCCTTTTTGGTCAACAGGGCAAAGCCGGTGACGTTGTCCCCGTCTGCAAAGCTGGCTATGGGCTCGTTGGCTTTCGTGGTCGGCATTCTTGACTGCGTCCTCTTGGGCGTCGAGGTCGTATGATCGGTTGAGCGGACA